>CANMGM010000087.1 GCA_947497195.1 Bacteroidota bacterium | reverse complement strand
TTAACCATGAACGAATTCGCCCCCGAGAAGGTGTGCAAATTATACGGAGATCTGCCCGGCAAACCGGTGTAACCAACCGCAATCTTCACCGGATCCTCAATCTTTGGCATGTGGCAGGTCTGGCACTGGCTTCCTTCTTCGGGATACGCAGAGTTGAGCCATTCCTGAAAGGTTGCTTGCTCTATAAATGTTTCGCCTGTGCTGTTTCCTTCCAGATCTACAGGATGGGTGATGAGCGTATGACAAGGCGAACAAAAACTTCCTTCGCTCACGTGCGGACTGTAGGCTGGAGTATAATTCACATAGAGTTGCATCGGCCCCAGCATCGGCCCCGGAAAAGGACCATAAGCAAACCGATTTGTGTCATATGGAATATCGCCGGTAAAGCGATAGCCGAGGCCTTCGGTTCCAATGGCATGGCATCCAAGGCATCCTACACCCGATTTGCCAAGCGAATCATCCTCAAGATCGGCCAAACCATAATGCTGCTGACCTTTATAAAACGCTTCGAAATGCCCCATCGGAGCATGACACGATGTACACAAATCCTGCAATTCAGTTCCATTAGCGGGATTGGTCAATACTTCATGCCGCACCTTGGCTTTCCAAAGTGGATCAACGCCAGCAAGGCCCATCATCGATGTTTCCCAATCGTCGAACAGGTTAATGTCTACACCATCGAGTGTGACGTTAGCAATTCCCATTGGATCGTATCCGTGACAGCCTTTGCAGCGAGTCGCCGAAAAGAAAATTGCATTGGTGTCGAGCTCGCGATGCGCATCAATAAGCTGTTCGAGGTAAGCATGAATGTCTTTAACCTGTTCTTCCTTCCCTGATTCAAAAGGCTTAACGGCAGCAGTTAATGCGAGCGCCGAAATCACGGTAATTGCAAGTATCTTCTTCTTCACGAATCAAGTGTTGGTTTGGTTGATTTTTTATCAGTCCTGCACGTTTGCAATTTTAATCAATTTCTTGTGATTTACGATTGCTATTTTTTTACCGTTTAATTGAATTACCTCATCGTGTTTGAATTCACTTAACAATCGAATGGTGGTTTCGGTTGCAGTTCCCACAATATTTGCAATATCCTCGCGGCTCATGGTTACGCCAATCGTTTGCCCGTCGGCCTCTGTTCCATAGGTTTGATGCAAATACAGTAAGGCTTCGGCAACACGCTCCCGTACCGGCTTTTGTGCAAGCTCGGTGATGCGGTGCTCGGCTTCCTTTAAATCTTCAGAAAGCAGTTTCATGAGCTGCATCGACAAAACGCCATTGTTTTCAATCAGGCTTAAAAATGATTTTTTAGGGATGAAACAAATTTTCGCATCATCAAGTGCTTCAGCAGATGAAGAAAATTTATCGCCACTTAAAATAGCACGATAACCAAGAATATCGCCGGCCTTTGCCAAACGCACAATCTGCTCCTTTCCTTCGTCGCCTACCTGAAACACCTTCACTTTTCCTTCGCGGATGCAAAACAAACCATGCGGATACGAACCTGCGTTGAATACAATTTGTCCTTTTTTATAGGTACTACAGCCTTTCTCCTCTTCCAATTTTTCGAGGTCGTGACCATGCAGGTCGCAAAAGATTGAGCGTTTCCGCGAACCACAATGCTCGCAATCAGGCACTTCAAATTTTCTATGTGTATGTAGCGTACTCATATATTTACCAATTTAGTTAATGATACTTATCATGGATTGAAAGTTGAAATTTAATCATTTTGGTGAATATCGGATGTTAAAAATTCTTTTCATATTCCGATGTCCTTAACTCAAAGCAGATTAAATTCGCATCCCCAAATTGTTATGATTATGCTTCGATCTCATTCCTGCGGAGAACTCAATTTAACGCATTGCAATACACCGGTTACCTTATGTGGATGGCTTGGCCGTTCGCGCGATTTAGGCGGAATGACCTTCATCGACCTGCGCGACCGCTATGGCATTACCCAATTGGTTTTCAACATGGATGATAATCCGGCGCTTTGCCTCGAAGCCCGTAAACTGGGCCGCGAATTCGTATTGCGTGTAGAGGGACTTGTAGCCGAACGTTCGTCGAAAAACCCAAACCTCAGCACCGGCGATATCGAAGTAAAAGTGACCAAACTCGAAGTGCTCAATGCATCGAAAACGCCACCATTTACAATTGAGGATGAAACGGATGGAGGCGATGACCTGCGCATGAAATACCGCTACCTGGATCTGCGCCGAAATGTGGTTCGTAAGAATCTCGAGATGCGCCATCGCCTTGCTGGAAGCATTCGACGCTACCTCGATGCGCAGCAGTTTATCGAAGTCGAAACTCCTGTGCTCATCAAATCAACGCCCGAAGGTGCGCGCGATTTCATCGTCCCTTCTCGCATGAATCCCGGTGAGTTTTACGCCTTGCCACAGAGCCCGCAGACCTTCAAGCAGATTCTCATGGTGGCCGGATTCGATCGATACTACCAGGTAGTAAAATGCTTTCGCGATGAAGATTTACGTGCCGACCGCCAGCCCGAGTTTACACAAATAGACTGCGAACTTTCATTCATTACGCAGGAAGATATTCTGAACATTTTCGAAGGGCTGGTGCGTGCGCTGTTTAAAGAAGTGAAAGGCGTCGAATTCAATGATTTTCCGCGCATGACCTATGCCGAAGCCATGGAGCGCTACGGTTCCGACAAACCCGATACGCGTTTTGGCATGGAGTTCTGCAATTTTACCGAAAGCACGCGCAACTGTGGTTTTGTTGTTTTCGATCATGCCGAGTTTGTAGGTGGTATTGTGGCAAGCGGTTGTTCTGAATATACACGCAAGCAAATCGACGAGCTCACCGATTGGGTAAAACGTCCACAAATTGGCGCCGGTGGCCTGATTTACGTTCGCTTTGCCGCCGACGGAACCGTGAAATCATCAGTAGATAAATTCTTTACGCCAGAGCAATTGCAGGCCATGGGCGAAAAAGCTGGAGCCAAGCCGGGCGATTTGTTGTTAATTCTTGCCGGTGTAGAAGCAAAAACCCGCAAAGCACTGAACGAATTGCGCCTTGAAATGGGAACACGTTTAGGATTGCGCGATAAAAATATATTTTCGCCTTTGTGGGTAGTTGATTTTCCACTACTCGAGTGGGACGAAGACAATGGCCGCTGGCATGCCATGCATCATCCGTTTACCTCGCCGAAACCGGAAGATTTTCATTTAATTGATACCAATCCAGGTCATGTTCGCGCCAATGCCTACGACCTTGTGATAAACGGTGTTGAAATCGGCGGTGGTTCAATTCGTATTCACGACAGGGGCTTGCAAAAGCAGATGTTTACATTGCTTGGATTCTCCGACGAGGAAGCACAAAATCAGTTTGGGTTTTTAATGAATGCATTTGAGTACGGAGCTCCGCCGCACGGAGGGATTGCATTGGGATTTGATCGTTTATGTTCAATTTTCGGTGGCGCCGATTCGATTCGCGATTTTATTGCCTTTCCAAAAAACAATTCGGGACGCGACATGATGATAGATGCACCATCGCAGGTAAATGCACAACAACTAAAAGAATTGTATATTCGAACAGAAATTTAACTGTTCGGAGATGAAAAAAGGGATTCTACTTAGCCTCATATTCTTATTTCTGCTTGCGTTTGATGCATATTCACAACGTAAACGCTACACGCAGGCTTTCGACCAGGGCATTGTTGTGCTCGATTTGCACACCAGCTTTATTCGATTAAAGTCTAGCGATGCTTTTTCTCAAAAACAGCCAATCTTTTTCAACGCAGAACTTGGCGTACGCAGCGATGTCGGAATTGGAGTATTGGGGGGCTGGAGTCAACGACAAACTAAGGATTCAGGGAAGCCGGCTGCAACTATAAATAATTATTACTATGGTTTAAAGCTTAATATGCACTTAACGCGTTGGATTAAGAACCAGATGAAATTGCACCTCAGCGACCACAAGCAGGACATTTATGCGAGTGTTTGGGCAGGCCGCAATACGGAAGAGGTCGTTGACCCAACTTCTACCAGCATTGATTTCGGAGGGACGACGACAATTTTTGGGGCTTTGGCAGGTATTAAAATTTACAGCAAATACAATGTAGGTTTTATGCTTGAAGCTGGTTTTGGTGCTTATGGCTTGCTAAACGCAGGCATTTGCTATAAGTTCTGATTCATCCAAATTTAAAATACGCAGCATATTTTTTCTTTCGGGTATAAAAAGAAGGATAAAGCATTAAGTACGCAAAGAGTCTAGGGAAAAACCAGGGAGTTTCGAAGCGAATAGCATCCGTAATTAGCACATCATTTCCCACTTGTTCAATACGGTGAACATGAGTCCATTTTTTAAGGAAGAACGGTAAGGTTCTGCCCTCATCGGTAAATTCATGCATCCTTCCAAATTCGGATTGATGCCTTGTTATTTCGCTAATCCACTTCTGCTCGGGCAATCCCGGAACTAACAAAGAAACAGACACTATATTGCCTGTATGGCATCCGTCGAACTGCTGAACACGCATTTTTGGAAATGCCGGACTCAAGAATGTAAACAGGTTGAGATTAAATCCTGCGAAAACAGCATCTACAGAAGCTTCTCGGATATGCGACTGAATCGTAAAATGCATTAAAGCGTTTCGAGAACTTTCTTCACATCTTCCATCAGCCACATGGGTGTTGATGTAGCGCCGCAAATGCCGATGCGATCGCTCGATGCAAACCACTCGGCATTTAATTCAGAAACGGTTGAGATAAAATATGTTCTTGGATTTTGTTCCTTACACACATTGTATAGAACCTTTCCGTTCGAGGACTTTGTTCCGCCGACAAACAAAATAGCATCGAACGAACAGGCAAAAGAACGCAACTCACTATCGCGATCACTAACCTGCGAGCAGATGGTATCGTGAGCAGTAACTTTTATGCCTTTAGATTCGAGAGCCTCGCGGGTTTCGCGGAACTTCTGCTTGCTTTTCGTTGTTTGCGTATAGAGTGTAATTTCTTTTGGCAAGGTTTCAACTTCGAGTTCGTCGATATCCGAAAAAACAACACCTTGATTGTTGATTTGCCCCATCAATCCGGTAACCTCGGCATGACCTTTCTTGCCCATTAGGAAAATGGTTTCGCTTTTATCGTACGACGAACGGATGCGATTTTGAAGTTTCAGCACAACCGGACAGGTTGCATCGATTAATGTGATGTTATTTTCTATCGCTTTGCGATATGTTGCTGGTGGTTCGCCGTGTGCGCGAATAAGCACTTTTTCATCGCGCAGCGTATCAAAATCCGAATGATCAATTATGCGTAACCCTTTCAATTTTAGGCGATTTACTTCTTCGTCGTTATGTACAATGTCGCCCAAACAATACAAATAACCCTGCTCATTCAGCACATCTTCGGCCATTTCGATGGCATATACTACACCGAAACAGAAACCTGAATTCTCATCTATTGTAACCGATAAATTTTTTGTTTTCATGGCAATGCTAATTTTTCGGGTATTAACCTATGAGGTTGAGTTGATGGCGTAGGTAAGATTTAAGAATGAGCGCGTATTTACGTCCGTCGGGAATACGAATTCGTTCCTCGAGGATACGAGCACTAGGGGTTCCACTAATTTTATTTAGCAAGGCGTAATAGTAAACATATGCTACATAAACTCCGAAACGTGCGCCTTTTGGAAGTTGAACAATTCCTTTGAAACCATCATCGAAATCTTTTCGAATATCTTCCAGAATTGCCTCTTTGGTCGATTCATCGAAATTAGTTAATTCAATGCCCGGGAAATAAACACGCCCTAACCCGAAATAATCGGCATTCAAATCGCGCAGAAAATTAATTTTCTGAAAGGCTGATCCTAAACGCATGGCAGGAGTTTTCAGTTTTTGATATTCGGCTTCGTCGCCCCCGCAAAAAACACGAAGGCACATCAATCCAACCACTTCGGCAGAACCCAGAATATACTTTTCGTATCCCAATTGATCGTACGACGTTTCTGATAGATCCATTTCCATCGAAGTGAGAAATGTATCGATGAGTTCGCGTTCTATTTTATATGTATTTACGCAGGCCTGGAAGCTGTGTAAAATTGGGTTTAAACTAATTCCGCGGTTGAATGCTTTGTAGGTGTCGTTACGAAATTCACTCAGCAATTCGGCTGAATCAGTGCGCTTGAACGTATCAACAATTTCATCGGCAAAACGCACAAAACCATAAATGGCATAAATAGGATCGCGGTAACGCTTAGCGAGCGATTTAATGCCGAGGGTAAATGAAGTGCTGTAACGTTGGGTAGTAAGACGCGAACAGCGTATGCTTACCGAATCGTAAAGTTGCATCGAAGCCATACCGAAAGATAATACTTATCTGTATCCCTTTAACATGGCCATCAGTTGACGACGAGCTAAAAATATTCGACTCTTTACAGTACCTATTGGTAAATCAAGGTAATCGGCGATTTCTTTGTATTTGTATCCGTCAAAATACATATTAAACGGAACTTTATACTCGTCATTTAATAATTCGATTTTATTCAGAATTTCGCGTTCCGAATACTTCGATTCGGGAGCAATTTGCTCGCCCTGCTGCGGAATATTAAGGAAATACAAATCCTTTGTTTGGTCAACAATGGTATTCGACTTACTGGCACGGCGGTAATTGTTGATGAAGATATTCTTCATAATAGTATACATCCAAGCCTTTAAATTTGTTTTGTCGGCAAAACGATGGCGATTGCTTATTGCTTTGAGTAAAGTTTCCTGCAACAAATCCTTGGCTTCTTCATCATTTGAGGTAAGGTTTAGCGCAAAATAACGCAGGGGCTTACTCAAATTTAACACTTCGGCATTGAATTCTACTGTTGACATAAGCTGCTTTGTTTAATGTTGTAGCAAATATATTAAACAGTTTTTGTTTAACAATAGCTAATCAAAGATTAAACAATAAAAAAATCAGAAAAACGCAAAAAACAACTTAATGCGCTTTTTTTCAAGTAGATAAAATGATTGATTGACCTAAAAAAATGTTAATCGGCTTGTGCTTAATTCTGTGTGCCTGTCTTTGGCTTAATCGAACGGCCTTCGGCGAGGTTAATAAGATCCATCACCGAACTTATAAATGTAACTTCCTGTGGAATTACAATTTCAGGTTGGTGAATCTGCATGCCGGCAATAAGAATTTGAGTTTTCCCCGACACCTTTACAAGATCTTTCAAATAAATGTTGATCGATTCAACAGAATGCGCCGCTGTGAAAAACGTAAGCAGATAATCGGGTTTGTATTCGCGGCAATACACCTGCACGTCTTCGCGCGGTAAAGTTTGCCCCATATACATTACACGCTTTCCACGTGCCTTAAGTAAATACTTCGAAAATAATAATCCAACCTCGTGCAGTTCGCCTTCGGGCAAAAACAATAAAAATGTCTCGGCATTCGGATTATCTACTAAGGGCAATGCATCGATCGCCACAAGCATTTTCCGGCGAATCAAGTTGCTTATAAAATGTTCTTGTAAAATAGAAGATTCGCCCGAAAGCCACATCATACCCACTTTTTGCAAAAAGGGAATAATCACATTGAGCATGGTAAACTCAAAGCCCATACGTTCGATGCACTCAGCCAATGTTTGCTCGAAGCGTGTTTCTTCGAATTGCAACATCGCCACAACCAGATTATTTACCTGGCCTTCGCAATACGGTTCGCGTGTTTTGTCTGCATTGGCAAGCTCAGAAATTTTCTGGGCAATTTCTTGCGACGATAGTTTGCAGATATGCGAAATCTTACCACCGTGCTTCAACAGCAATGAAACGTTGAGGAGTAATTTTACATCCTGATCGCTGTATAAACGTATGTTGGTATCGGTTCTGTCGGGCTGTAGCAAATTGTAACGCTGCTCCCAAATACGTATGGTATGAGCCTTAACGCCCGAAAGGCGCTCCAAGTCTTTTATTGAATACCTGGAATTCAACGAATGCATATCAACATCACTTAATCGCCATACTGCAAGGTAGTTCCCACAGGGTCGGTTCAAGTTAAACGATATATAAAAAGAATTGTTTACAGGAAATAAAAAAAATTATTGGAATTTCCGCGCAGCAAGCACTGAAAGATATTTTCCAATAATATCGAACTCCAGATTTATGGTAGCGCCTGGTTTCAATTTACCCAAATTGGTCTGCTCCCAAGTGTAGGGAATAATCTCTACCGAAAAAAATGTAGCGCCGCTCTCAACAACGGTCAAGCTCACACCATTAACGCAAATACTTCCTTTTGGTACCGTAATAAACGTATCGCCAGGCTCGTGGCTGAAGAATAATCCCCAACTTCCGTTGCGGTCTTCGATTTTGTTCAGCCAGCCTATGCAATCAACGTGGCCCTGAACAATATGTCCATCGAAACGCCCGTCGGCTTTCATGCAGCGCTCAAGGTTAATTTGCTTGCCTTCTGTCCAATTTACCAACGATGTACGTTTTAGAGTCTCAGCTATCGCGGTAACCCGATGCGTATCGCCGATCACTTCAGTAACAGTTAAACAAACACCATCATGCGCAACACTTTGATCAACCTTCAATTCGCTGCTAATCGGACTTCTGATCGTAAAATGACTATTGCTTCCTTCGTTTTCAATGTGCTCAACGTAGCCGGTGCTTTCTATTATTCCTGTAAACATTTCTACTTCGCTTAATTCGCTTGTTTTTCTGAACCGGCCAATATCTGAATTGTTCCTTTTAATTTTCTCGATACCAATCCTTCGAGTCGCTGTTCGTATACGAC
>CANMGM010000086.1 GCA_947497195.1 Bacteroidota bacterium | reverse complement strand
CGAAATGGCGGACGACCTTGCTCCATCATGCGAATCTGCACAGACGAAGTGTGCGTGCGCAAGGCCATTTTATCGGCCTCAGCGATGAAAAAAGTATCCTGCATGTCGCGTGCGGGATGCTCTTCGGGGAAATTGAGTGCGCTGAAGTTGTGCCAATCGTCCTCGATTTCGGGACCTTCGGCAACGGTAAAGCCCAATCGGTTGAAGATGGCTTTAATTTCCTCTGCAACAAGTGTTAAGGGGTGGCGATTGCCAACCTCAAAGGGGAAACCCGGGGCCGTGGCGTCGAAATCAAGATTGGCAGAAATCTCTGATTCGGACTGCTCTTTTGCATTTTTCCAAATCTCTTCGGCGCGTACTTTTAATTTATTTAACAGCGAGCCAATCTCCTTCCGTTCTTCGGGAGCCACTTCACGAAATCGCTCAAACAAACCTGGAATAATACCTTTTTTACTCAGGTAACGCAGCCTGAATGCTTCGGTTTCATCAATCCCGTTAAGCGAATACGCTTCGATTTCCAGCGCTATAGTATCGATTTCTGACTTAATCATAAATTCAGGCAAATATACATGTTGGCATCTTTAAACCGTATATTTTCTTCTTCGATTGCAACATTTCAGACCTGCCAGGCGTTATTGAATTGCAGATTAGATATCTTTTGCTATTTTTGACAACCTTACGAAAATAGAAGATTATGAAATTTTCAGTTAAATCGGCTCTGATTGTTCTAGCAGTGGCAATTTCTATGGGGAACTTTTCCTGCAAGGAGAAGGATTTAACATGTACGGCCATTATTAAAGTTGTACGTTCAATTGGTGGTCCCGCACCATCCGCAAAGGTTACCTTAACTTCAGAATATGGGCAGTTAAGCGAAACACACGATTTAGATCCAGCTTTGGTAGAGCCAAACAATACCAAAATTACAGATGCCAATGGTGAAGTGTCGTTCACGTTCAAATATCCTGCGATACTCGACATTAAGGTCACACATATTTCCTACGGTACAGCCGAAGACCTTGTAAAACTTGAAGAGGGCGAGACAGTTACCAAAACGGTGACCTTGCAGTAAATTTAACACAACACAATTTCTTTTTGTTTGAATGGTTGAGGAGGCATTGACCTTCTTATTGTTCTGTTTTTCAATTCTATAATTGAAAATTGCTTAATAACACAAGCTTGAATTAATTGTAATAATTCATAGCAAGCAATTTCAATTTTTAGCTTATCTATTGGTCTTAAAAGCAAAACAGCCACTTCCTTTTTGGAAAGTGACTGTTTCTTTTTTGTCGGGATGGCAAGATTGCTACGCGATCTTAGTGATGGTGTTGGGCGACAATTTTCGCAACGCCGCACCTTCACTTCGTTACGCTGCTTGGTTTTGCGTTTTTCGCCATTCGCTTACGGACAAGTCCGAGACTCAGGCTCAAACGCAAAACAGCCACTTCCTTTTTGGAAAGTGACTGTTTCTTTTTTGTCGGGATGGCAAGATTCGAACTTGCGACCTCCTGGTCCCAAACCAGGCGCGATGACCGGACTACGCTACATCCCGAACCGGCACGAAGCCAATTTCTTAGGTGCGGTGAGGGCGGGATTCGAACCCGCGGTACAGTTTCCCGTACGTCAGTTTAGCAAACTGGTGGTTTCAGCCTCTCACCCACCTCACCGTGGGGCTGCAAATGTACCAAAATATTTTACTTGTCAAGATGTCGCACAAAAAAAAGTGGGAATCCTAATGAAGAGTGGGCATAACCGCTCCTGTAAAGTCATTTGCTCCGGTTCTGTATCTTTGAAATATTGACGATTTGAAAGGTTTACGTACCTTTCGCACATGAATGAACGTAAGCTTATTTTGGTCTGTAACGATGATGGAATTACAGCACCGGGCATCCGCAATCTGATTGAAGTTGTGGAAGAGTTTGGCGAAGTTGTAGTTGTTGCGCCCGATAAGCCACAGTCGGCCATGGGGCATGCCATTACTATAAATTCGACCTTGCGCATTCATCCTCACCGTGAGGGAAATAGGCGCGAATTTGCCTGTAGTGGCACACCGGTAGATTGTATTAAACTCGCCGTGAATAAGCTCTTAGACCGCAAGCCCGACCTTATCGTCTCAGGCATTAACCATGGATCGAATGCATCAATTAATGTAATTTATTCGGGTACCATGTCGGCGGCCATGGAAGGCGCTTTGGAAGGTATCCCATCGATTGGATTCTCGCTCACCGATCACTCTATAGATGCCGATTTTAGTGCCTCACGCGAGTATGTGCGTAAAATCGTGGAGCACGTCTTGCGCGATGGAATTCCGCAAGGAGTTTGCCTGAATGTGAATATTCCGAATGTTAGTACGGAAATGATTCGTGGTATTAAAGTATGCCGCCAGGCACGCGCCAATTGGGAAGAAGAATTCGATGAACGCAAGGATCCATCCGGCAAGCCCTATTACTGGCTAACCGGTGTTTTTCGTAACTACGACGATGGCGATGATACCGATATTCGCGCGCTGGAAAATAATTATGTATCTGTTGTGCCCTGTGAAGTAGATCTCACGGCACACCATGCCATAGAACGCTATAAACATTGGGAGAATGTTCCGTAAAAATTCCCTGGGATTTGGGGCCTCAATAGGGGCCGTCATCCCATTGCTTATTTTCGTGCTTATTCAGGAAGTGTTTAAGGTTGAGCGCAATGGAGTAATGGTGCCAAGGTTCGACCAGGCAACAATTCTTGTGCTTTCGATTGCAGCGAATTTAATTCCGTTTAGCCGCTACATGAAAGATCAGCGCTATGAGCAAACCGGGAAAGGCATTTTGCTGGTAACATTCCTTTATGCCGGGATTTATATTTTCCTGAAGTTTTTTAAGGAAGTGTAGCCTTTGGTTTAGGCGTTTACAGGAAGCTAAATTTTGTCTAAACTAAAACGGACTTGCGAATGCAGGATTTGTAATAAATGTGCTATCGGTAAAGGTCTTCAGAAAGGCTACCAAATCGGCTTTGTCCTGTGCCGAAAGATTCAGGCCTGTTCCTACATGTTTCATCAGCGGATCGACGGTTGCCGATGGTTTTCCGCCCGAATTGTAGTGCTCCACCACTTCTTCAAGCGTGGCAAATCGCCCGTCGTGCATGTAAGGTGCTGTTAAAGCCACATTGCGAAGCGAGGGTGTTAGAAACTTTCCATTATCGAACACATTGCCGGTAATAGCTCCAAGTCCAAGGTCGGCAAATACCGAATCGAGGCCATTGTTATGAAACTGATTGTCGGTTAACAAACGACCTCCATCTATATTGTGGCAATGAAAACAATCGCCACGCTCGGTAATGTAAATTGAAAACCCATTCATCTCTTGAGGAGTGAGATTGAGTTCGTAGCGCAGGCGTTTATCGAGGCGCGAATTGTAGCTAACCATTGTACGCATGAATTGCGCAAGTGCCTTAGCTACATGCAATGAATCAAATTCATAGGTTCCAAAAGCAGCATAGAACTCATTTTTGTAATTCTTCGCATTTTTCAGTTTGGCAACTGCATCGGGCCAACGTTGATGCATTTCGATGGGATTTGGAATTGGCTCAAGCGCTTGTTTCTCGAGCGATTCCGCACGTCCATCCCAAAAGAAACGCAGGTTAAATGCCAGATTCACCAATCCTTGCGCATTGCGTGTTCCTTGGATGCCATCAATTCCGGTACTGAATTTATTCCCATTATCGCTAAAGCCAAGTGCCTGGTTGTGGCACGATCCGCACGATTGTGTATTGTTGGCCGAAAGTAAGGTTTCATAAAAAAGCTTTCTACCAAGTGCAACACCCTCAACTGTGGTCGGATTATCGGCCGGTTCAATCGGAGCAGGAAACCCATCTGGGCGAACCAATTCAAAAGGCGTAGGACTAAATGGCGGTTTTTCTTCTTCAGGCTCTTCTTTGCGGCAAGCAGAAAGCATCAGGCTGAAAACCGCCATCACCATCACCATTCGTGTTATCACCTTCTGCATAATCTTCAAACAAAGATAATCCATCATGGTTTAAATTCGGAATTGTACAAAAAACCTTCGTCACTCAAACTTCGAAGGAACGCCAATAATGCATCCTTTTCGGTATTGCTCAATTTCAGCGGACGAATGCGTTCATCCTTATTGTAAAATGCCGTTCCACCTTTGATGTAACGATTAAGCACATCTTCGAGTGTTGCGATCGAACCATTGTGCATGTATGGTGCGGTTAAATCTATATTGCGCAAGGAGGGTACTGAGAATTTACCACGGTCTGCCGGATCCATTGTAATGCGCTGTCTGCCGCTATCGGCATAGGTTTCAAACAAGCCATTGCATGTAAATCCCGGGCTATCGAAATTGAAGCCGCCATGGCAATTGCTGCATCCGGTTTTGGAAGAGAAGAACAAATCCATTCCCTTTTTTTCATGCTCCGAAAGTGCTATTGTATTTCCGCTCTTCCATTGGTCATAGCGCGAATTCCCCGAAATCAGTGTAAGCTGAAAGCACATCAGGGCATGAAGAATCGAATTCCCCGAAAGCGTGTCTTCATATGCTTTCTTAAACTCAGCTTTGTAGGCTTCATCTTCTCGTAACTTGCCAACAATTGCTTGAATAGAACTCCCCATTTCGTCGGGGTTTTGAATAGGATTCATGGCTGTTAGCTTCAGGAGCGACACACCCCCATCGCGAAAGAAATGATCTTTCCAAGCCAAATTAAACAAGGCTTGCGCATTGCGAAATCCTGTACGTCCATCGATTCCTTTGCTCAAACTCAAGGGTTCGGCAAAGGCATTTTCTAGTTTGTGACAGCTGCCGCAACTAATGCTGTTATCGCGAGATAGTCGGGCATCGTAGAACAACTTTTTACCCAATGCAATGCGCGAGTCCGTTAACTCATCGGCAAGTGACTCTGGCAATTGAGGAAAGCCGACAGGAATTTTTAATTGAGCACGATCAATGCGCATTTCATCCTCCTTCTTTTGGCAAGCAGCTAAAAGTAGAACTACCCAAAACGCAATGATGAAGCGACAAATCATTCCTTTTTCTTAATACTCTTGCTGATGTTGCGTATTACCTTCTGCGCCAGTAGTAGATTGTCGGTTGTGTGAGTGAAATACTGGTTCATCATCATGATGGTATCGCCTGGCTGGCGGAACACATCATTTACTTCGATAGCCAAATCCAATACGGTTGTTTCTTTGTCTTTCAGCTCAATCGACAAATCCGAAATGCGTCCCGGCGAGTAAAGCGTATCGAGTCCGCTATGATAAAACCAAGTAAACATTGGCGTTTGATTTTGAGCCGCTGATGTATCGGTTTTACCTTCGATTTTCGAAAAGATGTAACCGGTAGCCCACGACCAGTACATGCCGTTGTAAATGCTTTGCGGATGATCTACCGGAAATTGTGCTTCATCAAAGTTAGAATCGTTGGTGCCGTTTTGCTCGGGTGTTAATCCAACCGCATACCGCAATGCATTGTAATTTCCTGGCCTTACCGAAAGTTTCAGTGTTTTGTTGGATGCAACAAGATCGATGAAGCTCACATCCTTAATCAATACCGAATCGGTATCGGAGCGCAGATACAATCCCGAAAGGTAAAATTTGAAATTCTCGACCAGCATGCGCTGATTGTTCGGACCGGTAAAAATGGAGTTGGCTTGAAGAGGAACTCCATTCATTGTTGGATTAAAACGAATTTCGAGAATTCCGGCAGGCTCGGAAGTTTCTGGTATTGCTTCATCTTTTTTGCAAGCGGCTAAAGCGAGCAATATGAAAAACAGGGCGTAAAATGTTGATTTTTCAGAAGGCATACACATCAAATTTCGATATAAACATTCAAGAGCGTAGTGTTGTTCGGTGGTATGTAAAGATACAGAAAGCTGCTGCGTTTGCCTCTTGACAACGCATGATTTTTTTGTAGGTTTGCAGCCCATTCGGGATGTGGCTCAGCCCGGTTAGAGTGCTCGTCTGGGGGGCGAGAGGTCGCGGGTTCAAATCCCGCCATCCCGACAAAATCCGTTCGATTGCGCATTGAACGGATTTTTTTATGGAATGAATGAGAGATAAGCGTTGAATTATCGGACATTTTTTAGATTTGTGCCCACTAACGTAAATTCTATGGGACGTATATTCGAGAAGCGGAAACATAAGATGTTCGCGCGGTACGACCGCATGGCAAAAACATTTACCCGAATTGGGAAGGAAATTGCCATTGCTGTAAAACAAGGAGGTCCCGACCCGGATGGCAATCCGCGATTGCGCGCCGCCATGCGCAATGCCAAGGCCATCAATATGCCCAAAGACCGCATCGAAGCTGCCGTAAAACGCTCACACGACAAAGGCTTAGGTGATTTCACGGAAGTGGTTTACGAAGGCTACCTTCCGCATGGCGTTGCTGTATTGATCGAAACCGCAACCGATAATCCTACTCGTACCGTTGCCAATGTGCGCATGTACCTCACGCGCGGAGGCGGATCGCTCGGGAAAACCGGTTCGCTCGATTTTATTTTTGAACGCAAAGCCTTATTTAAACTCAATGCCGAAGGCCTCGATATCGAAGAACTCGAATTGGAATTAATCGACCATGGCCTGGAAGAAATTCATCTCGATGAAGGTTTGATTTACCTCTATGCGGCGTTTACCGATTACCACAAAATGCAGACAGAACTCGAACGCCGTAACCTCAGCATTTCGGGATCAGAATTGGTTCGGATACCGCTTACAACGGTAGAATTAAATGCCGAACAAGAAGAAGAAATCAACGAACTGGTTGAGAAAATTGAGGAGGACGACGACGTACAGCAGGTGTTTGTGAATGTGAAATAAGCACTAATTGACTAAGACGATCCGACTGGTTATTGTTCCCTGGTTTGTTTGTATTGAAATAAAATAAAGCCCGTTCGCCAGTCCCTGAAGATTTAAAGTAAAAAACGGCTTTTCATTAAATAGAAATTCCCGTTCTGTTTTCCCCAGAACCGTTTGTATTACTATCGTTCCCTTACCTTCAAGCCCCTCAATTGTAAGCATACCCGTAGAAGGATTTGGGAAGATTTTTACGTTTTTCTTCAGGTCATTGGCTAACGACTCCTGCCAATTTGGTGCGATGCCACGATAATATGTAAGACCGCCTGCACGGTTGCCAACGATCAGGTCTGGAAAACCATCTGCATTCAAGTCGCCCACAGCTGGCGTGCTTTGTGCTCCCTCGTCGAGCGATAAAAACGTAGAATCAGCATCAGAAAGGCTCCCGTTGAGCACCCGCCAAACGAATAGCGTTCCCCGTTCAGATCCGCTGAGCATAAAGGTATCGTTCTGAAAGAGCAGCATCCGTGGCGCAGAATAGCCATAATTGCTAATCCCTTCTTCGATGGTCTCGATTCCAGACCCCATCCATTCAGTTTCTGCCGCGTTAAATTGTGGCGAAGCGTTCGTTCCCAGATTTAACCAGGCTTTCAGTTGGCCTTGTTTATTGCCTGTAATCATATCTTTTTTTCCATCAGCGTTTATATCGAATAAATCCGGATTCGCCCAATCTCCTGCATCACAGGGCAATACCGATTGCTGCGCCGCATTGAACCCAAATATTCCATCTGAGAAATACAACTTGAAGCTGCCATTGTAAAAACCAAGAACGAGGTCGGCTTTGTTGTCGCCATCCAAATCGGCCAGTGCCGGGGCAATCGATAAATGATTTTCAGCAGCAAGATTCAGTGCATCAGAAGTGATGCGCACAAATTGCGGATTAAGAGCAGTGCCTGTATTTTGGTATATGCTAAGGCTACTTGTATACGAAGCGTTCGCAAATTTTCCGCTGTTGCCCACAACAAGATCCAAATCGCCGTCGCCATCGATGTCTCCAAGTGCAGGTGCTGCATTTTGGCCATAATCGAGGGTTTGATCCGATATAAACGAATCTTCAACCAGGGTAAACGAGAAGCTATTTCCGGTGGCAGTTTTATAGCGTCTGAAAACCCGGCCGGAATTCACAGATTGCTGATCTGTGTTGGGTGCGATGAGTAAATCGGGAGTTTCGTCGGGATTGGATTGGATGGTAAATAATCCCGGGAAAACGGGCACACCAATTTGCTCCCAGGCTGTTTCGGGATAGTTGGCTGGGAGCGGAACAATTACATCGGTAGTTCCGGTGGGTTGATTTATAAGAAAGAGTGGATTGGCATACGAAATATCGCCAAGCAGCAAATCGAGATTTCCATCAGAATCGACATCGTGCATGAGCAGTGTAGAACCGGTATGCCGTTCCCCGCCGCGTCCGCAGCTATCGTTGTAATTGATGGAATTATCATTGGTCGCTTCGGTAATTAATCCCCAGTTATCCGATTCGAGTCGAAAGATGAGCGAATCAGCCCCAAACCCACTTTCCTGACTCAAGTTTTTATGGTATTCGATGCAGGTACCCAGAATATAAAAAGTCAGAATGTCGAGATCCTGGTCTCCGTCGATATCTGCAATAGCAGGAATATCGGCACGACTTACATAAAGATTTAAAGGGGATTGGAAATAAACAGAAAAAAGCAGTTCGGAAACCTGCTCAAAAGAAAGCCGATTCCCTGAGTCAATAAATCCGCGGTAAACGCCAATACCATTGTAGTTCGAGTGAAAAATATCCTCTATTCCATCGAAGTTATAATCGAGAACAATAAACCAATCCTTCAGTGCTGGCAATTGATTTTTGTATGTGTAATTGCATTTCCAGGTTTGCCGGTTATCTTCTGTTTCAAAAATGGAAATTCGATTTCCTG
>CANMGM010000085.1 GCA_947497195.1 Bacteroidota bacterium | reverse complement strand
GGAAATCATCAACACCAGCGGAAGAAGAAAAACTTCGGTTGCCCGCGTTTATCTTAAAGCAGGAAACGGAAATATTACCGTTAACAACCGCGATTTCAAAGATTATTTTTCTGTACCGATGTTGCAGGGCGCAGTTTTACAGCCTTTTCAGATTACCGAGCAGGAAGGTAAATTCGATGTAAATGCAAACATTACCGGCGGAGGGATAACAGGTCAGGCGCATGCGCTTCGTCTTGCAATATCCAAAGCTTTAGTTGAATTGGATGCTGCGAGCAAATCAGGATTACGCGCTGCAGGTCTCATGACACGTGACCCACGTATGGTTGAACGTAAAAAACCAGGTCAGAAGAAAGCAAGAAAACGCTTCCAATTCAGTAAACGTTAATTTTCCGGATTCATCTCTATACTCAATTATGTCAAGAATCACTACAGATCAGCTTTTAGACGCAGGTGTTCACTTTGGTCACCTCAAAAGCAAATGGAATCCTAACATGGCTCCCTACATTTTTATGGAGCGTAACGGAATCCACGTTATCGATCTTAACAAAACCGTTGCGAAGCTTGAAGAGGCTTCGTCGGCGTTAAAGCAGATTGCGAAGTCTGGTAAGAAAATTTTGTTCGTTGCCACTAAAAAGCAGGCGAAGGAAATCGTTGCTGATGCAGTTCGTAAAGTCAATATGCCATTCGTAACCGAGCGTTGGCCAGGTGGAATGTTGACAAATTTTGCCACCATCCGCAAGGCGGTGAAGAAGATGGCGACCATCGATAAAATGAATACCGATGGAACATTTGCAACAATCTCCAAAAAAGAGAAACTTACGATTTCACGTGAGCGCGAAAAACTCGAAATACAATTTGGGTCTATAACCGATATGGGGCGTCTTCCGGCTGCTTTATTTATTGTTGATATATCAAAAGAACATATCGCAGTTGCTGAAGCGCGTCGACTCAATATTCCAACTTTCGCAATCGTAGACACCAACTCAAATCCCAATCTTGTTGATTATCCAATCCCGGCAAACGATGATGCTGCAAAGTCAATTGCATTAATCATGGATGTCGTTGTAGGTGCAATTCAGGAAGGACTTTCTGAACGCAAGAACGAGAAAGATAAAAACGACGAAGAAGGGAAAACTTCAGAAGAAGTTTCTGCTGAAGAATCCGGAAAAGAATAAACATCATTTCAACACTTTAAGAATATGTCAACCGTAGCTATTACTGCTTCAGATGTAAATAAACTCCGTCAGGTTACCGGTGCCGGTATGATGGATTGCAAAAAAGCTTTGACTGAGGCGAACGGCGATTTCGAAGCGGCAATCGACTTTTTGCGTAAAAAAGGACAAAAAGTTGCCGGCAATCGTGCCGATCGTGAAGCAAACGAAGGTGTTGTAATCGCTAAGGTTACAGCCGACGGAACACGCGGCGTGCTTGTCGCGTTGAACTGCGAAACCGATTTCGTTGCAAAAAACCAAGAGTTCATCGACTTCACAACAAACGTTACTGACATAGCTGTGAATGGTGGTGCTGCCGATTTGGATACTTTACTTGATACTCAAATCGATGGTCTCGCAATCCGCGATCGCATTACCGACCTAGTCGGAAAAATCGGCGAGAAAATGGAACTGCAGTATTTGCAAGTTACCGGATCGCTTGTTGTAGCTTACAATCACCCTGGTAATCGCCTTGCAACAATTGTAGCTTTTAACAAAAACAATGCGCCCGAAATCGCAACAATTTCGAAAGACGTTGCAATGCAAGCCGCTGCTATGGCTCCAGTTGCCCTTGATAAAGACGATGTTGATACACGCACATTAGAGCGCGAACTTGAAATTGCACGCGAACAAATCCGTGCCGAAGGTAAGCCCGAAGAAATGGTTGAGAAAATTGCTCAGGGCAAACTCAATAAGTTCTACAAAGACAGCACACTCCTCAATCAGGAGTTCATTAAAGACAATAAACTTACGGTTCGTCAGTACATCCAATCGACCGATAAAGAACTCATGGCAACCGCCTTTAAGCGAATCGCCATCGGAAACTAAAATTTGAAAGAGAGTCATTTGGCTCTCTTTTTTTTTACCTTTTAATGCCTAATTCGAAACATGAGATACAAAAGAATCCTTCTGAAGCTTAGCGGCGAATCCTTGATGGGTTCGAAAAACTTTGGCATCGATCCTGAGCGGATTGGAACCTATGCCCAGGAAATAAAAGAAGTTGCCGAGGCCGGCGTTGAAGTTGCAATCGTAATTGGCGGAGGTAATATTTTCAGAGGAATTCAGGCTGCGGAGGGTGGTAAAATAGATCGCGTTCAAGGCGACTATATGGGCATGTTGGCAACCATGATTAATTCCATGGCTTTGCAAAGTGCACTGGAGTCGATAGGGGTGCAAACGCGCCTGCAAAGCGCCATACAGATGGAACAAATCTGTGAGCCGTTTATTCGCCGTAAGGCCGTACGTCACCTCGAAAAAGGGCGTGTCGTAATTTTTGGAGCGGGCACCGGGAATCCATATTTCACTACCGATACTGCAGCAACACTTCGCGCTATCGAGATAGAAGCCGACGTTATACTTAAAGGAACACGAGTGGATGGTATTTACACTGCCGATCCTGAAAAAGATCCGAATGCTAAACGGTACGACACTATCTCATTCAGCGAGGTATACGAAAAGAACCTCAACGTTATGGATATGACTGCGTTTACGCTTTGCAACGACAACAAATTACCAATAATAGTATTCGACATGAACAAGCAAGGCAATTTGCAGCGCTTGTTAAACGGCGAACACCTTGGAACACTTGTAAAGTTCTGATTTCGCATACAGCGCAATTCAAATTTTGATTTTATTTGCATCGAAAAAAGATTGAAACGATTATGAATGAATTGGTAAAACCTCAACTGGATGCATCCACTGCTTTAATGGATAAGGCGATTTCGCACCTCGAAGCAGAACTTGCAAAAATTCGCGCCGGCAAGGCCAGTGCACAAATGCTCGATGGCATTTATGTAGACTATTACGGCAACAATACACCCTTGAATCAAATCGCCAACATCAATACACCAGATGCGCGCACGTTGGTTATTCAGCCCTGGGAAAAGCAGATGCTCGGCGTCATTGAAAAAGCGATTTTTGGCTCGAACATCGGTTTAACACCTATGAACGATGGGCAAATGATTCGCATCAATATTCCACCACTTACCGAAGAGCGTCGTATTTCGCTTGTTAAACAATCGAAGACAGAAGCAGAGAATTGTAAGGTGAGTATTCGCACGATTCGTCGTGATGCCAATGAAGCCATCAAAAAAATGCAAAAAGATGGATTGGCCGAAGACCTTGCAAAGGATACAGAAGTGCGAATCCAGCAATTAACTGATGCCTATATTCTCAAAGCAGATAAGCATCTTGAAATAAAAGAAAAGGAAATAATGACGGTGTAATTTCGCTAAAATCCTTAAAAAGAAAAGGCTGCCCGAATCGAGCAGCCTTTTTTTATGGTCACGAAATGCATTTATTCGACTGTCACAGATTTCGCAAGATTTCTGGGCTGATCTACGTCGCATCCGCGCATAATTGCTATATGGTATGCGAGCAGTTGCAATGGAATTACAGAAATTAGCGGCGTGAGTTCCTCCTCTGTTTCCGGAATTTCAATCACATGATCTGCGAGTTCTGCAACATCGTGGTCGCCTTCCGTTACAATAGCGATGATTTTTCCACCACGCGCTTTAACTTCCTGCACATTGCTTAAAATCTTCTCATATGCACCTTTATTTGGAGCAATTACGACAACCGGCATGTTCTCGTCGATAAGCGCAATTGGTCCATGCTTCATTTCTGCAGCAGGATAGCCTTCGGCATGAATGTATGAGATTTCCTTCAGTTTCAAGGCTCCTTCTAACGCAATCGGGAAATTATAACTGCGTCCGAGGTACAGAAAATTGTTCGCGTCTTTATAAATGCTGCTGATGTAGCGAATCTGTTCATCTGTTTTGAGCATTTTCTCAATCAAGGCCGGAATCGCATCCAGACCGAAAAGCAATTGCTGGTATTTCTGTTCAGAAATAGTTCCTTTTTTATGCGCAAAAACCAATGCCATCAAAGTAAGAACCGTTACCTGTGCTGTAAAAGCCTTGGTCGAAGCCACGCCAATTTCTGGGCCTGCGTGTGTATAAGAACCTGCATGCGTTGCACGTGCAATTGAACTTCCAACAACATTGCAGATTCCAAATATTGTGGCCCCTTTTGATTTGGCCAATTCAATTGCTGCAAGCGTATCGGCAGTTTCGCCCGATTGAGAGATCGCAATTACCAAATCTTTCTCGGTAATAATTGGGTTGCGATATCGGAATTCGGAGGCATATTCAACTTCAACAGGAATGCGCGCCAAATCTTCAATTAGGTACTCACCTACTAAACCGGCATGCCACGACGTACCGCAAGCAACAATAACAATACGATTCGCATTGAGAATTTTACTCTGGTAATCGATAATTCCCCCAAGTGTAACTTCACGCAAACCAATATTCAGTCGTCCGCGCATGTTATCGCGAATACTTCTTGGTTGCTCGTGAATTTCCTTAAGCATGAAATGATCGAAGCCACCTTTTTCGATGGTTTCCAACTGCATTTCGAGCTCCTGAACATAAGGTGTTTTATCCTGATTCTTAATCGTCTTTATTTTGATATCCTTACCCCGCTCAAGCAGTACAATTTCTTCATCGTTGAGGTACACAACGTTGCGCGTGTATTCAATAATTGGTGTTGCGTCTGAAGCAATAAAAAATTCATGGTCCTGCCCTACTCCAACCACAAGCGGACTTCCTTTTTTAGCACCAATCATCAGATCAGGATTATCCTTAGAAAGAATTACAATTGCGTAGGCTCCGATTACCTGATTCAGGGCCGTCATCACAGCTGTAAATAAGTCTACACCTTCGTTCTTTTGGATATTTTCAATGAGGTAAACAAGAACCTCTGTATCGGTATCACTCTTGAAAACGTGTCCACGGTTCTGCAATTCCTTTTTCAAGGAGGCATAATTCTCAATAATACCGTTGTGGATAATCACCATATTCCCGCTTTCGGAGAAGTGTGGATGGGCATTTTTATCATCCGGAACCCCATGAGTGGCCCAACGTGTGTGGCCTACACCAAGAGTTCCGGAAATATCTTTTCCGCTGGCAAATTGCTCCAGATCCGACACCTTGCCTTTGCATTTGTACAGCCTGATGTCTTCACTTTTATTCAACAATGCGATACCGGCACTGTCGTAGCCACGGTATTCGAGACGGTGAAGCCCTTTAATCAAGATTGGATATGCTTCTTTTTTTCCAAGGTATGCTACGATTCCGCACATAAGGAGATGTTTTAATTGTCAGGTATAACCTGATAGAGGAGTTCAAATTTAACTGGTCCAAGTGAATTTTCATTCCCCAGCAAGAAAGTTCGGTACGCAGAAATTCCGGTTCCGGTAGGCTGAATATAGAAATATTCGTCTTCAATCAGTCCATTTAGCCTCGATTGTATGTAACGAGCGAGATTAAAGGTGTATGTTTTCGCGCTGGAATTGTATTCCCCTCCGCTGTAAGTTGTATTTCCGACTAATAAATCGGGAGTCAGGATAAGCGTTCCGGTCGCATCCTTCAGTACGATATTCAGAAGTGGGTTGGACGCATAGTCACCTTGCGTCGATTCATCGAGGGTAACCGTAAGCCTTGCCTGATGCACCAATATGTTTCGGTTATTTTTCCATTGGAGCAATTCGGGAATTCGAATTTTTCCACGAAGTCCGGCCATATTGTGCAGAAAAATTTGCTGTTTGCCGATATCGGTATTATTCAGCGCCTGTAGAACCGGATTGGAATAAGTATGATTGAAGCGTGAAAACCGAGCCGAACTTTCGTTCACAATAAAGGAAGTTTTCAGCGAATCGTTGCTGTCGTTGTGGTAAAACAAATCAATCCGCGCTCCACCTATCAGATTGAAATCGAGAATTGCTCCTTGGTTACCTGTTGGCAAATAAGTTTGCGCAGATACGTATATACCATTGAAAAATTCAGTAAACACCTCGGCATTTGCAAGTGAAGATTGGTTGGCCAAAAATTCCTGTGCGAGTTCAGCATGTATTGGAATGCGGAGATGCGGCGCCTCTTTTTTCCCACCTACCGGCACGCTATCAAGCAATGCAGGTGCGATAAATGCCGTTTGACCCAAGGGAGCTATATCACGAAGTAAGGTATCGTTGCTGTAGTAAATCGAATCCTTCCAGAATGGCTCACGAACACGGTACACGCTAAATTGTTGGAGCCCATTTAATTTTGAAACAGAGCCGTAATAACTCTTGTACGGAAAAACCAAAACAATCGAATCGGCTGTTGCACCTGCTCCAAAATCGATGTTGCTCACCGCAGGCCGCAATTGGCAATATGATGAGGAGTGTATTTTCCCGAGAACGGGATCATTGAACGCGCCAAGGAGATTCAGCGAAAGTTCATCGCTGCGCACCGAATCTTCGCGTTCTGTGGATATTTCGAGTTTAAGACTGCTTTCGCGATACAGCTGCGTATTGTCGCCATCGGGCAATAAATCGCTGCCGAGCTTGGGTTCTTTGCACGAAACGAATAATAAACACAAATACGCAAAGAAGGGCAAACACATCGATGCATGCCCTCCCTTTAAAATGGATTTAAGATCAGTTCGTTTCAATGCTATTATTCAGCCAGCTCGGCCACCTGCTCCCCCAATAACACCTCGTCGTAAAAATCAGAGCAGGCATCTGCTAAACTAGACGCATCTGACTGAGTGCCTAAAAACGGCTTACCTGATGCTACAGCAAAATCAATTAATTCTTGCTTTACTCCGCTTTCTGTTTCAACTACTCCATCCGCGAATGAGATAGCGAACTTCATAACGCTTGAATGATCAGGCGTTTGAATCAAGTCCAACTTGTCCAATGAAATACCATCCATTACAAGCTTCTCGGCTAAACGTTTATCCATTGCCGGATTAAAAGCATCATCATACAACGAAACAACAACCTTGCTTTCGGCAAACAATGGATCATCTTTGTATTTCACCTTGATAAGCACAGGAATCATGGCCGCCATCCAACCGTGGCAATGGATTAAGTCGGGCGACCAGCCTAATTTTTTCACGGTTTCGATAACGCCCTTGCAAAAGAACAACATGCGTTCGTCGTTGTCTTCAAAATACTGATTGTTTTTATCAGTAACAACCATTTTGCGCTGGAAATATTCTTCGTTGTCGATGAAATAAACCTGCATACGGGCCGACTGAATAGACGCAACTTTAATGATTAGGGGCTGATCGTTGTCGTCGATGATGAGATTCATTCCCGATAAACGTATCACCTCATGAAGTTGATTGCGTCGTTCATTAATATTGCCGTAGCGAGGCATGAAGGTTCTTATCTCCCGGCCTTTCTCCTGAATGGCCTGTGGCAGTTCGCGTGCAGTTTTTGCCATGAACGACTCAGGCAGATAGGGGAAAATCTCTTGAGAAACAAAGAGAACTCTTGTTTTTTTCATAAACTGGGTAAATAAGAGGTTGTGTGTGCGCTGCTGGTTTCGCTTAAGCAAATTGCCGTGTGAAATATTATTTCGGCTTTATAGACCATGCAGTTTGAAAAAGTTCACAAAAGTAAGAAAATTTTTTCGACATTTTCAAGAACGAAAGAGTAGCTTTGTGCAACCACAAATCTAAACGTCGCATTAAGCGCACGTTATGTTTTAATGTTTTTATTTCACTAATGCAGATTTTTCGAACGAAAGAGGAGTTAAGAGAATTTATTGGGGCAATTAAAAAACAAGGGCAAACAATCGGGTTCGTACCTACTATGGGAGCGCTGCATCAGGGACATCTTTCATTAATCGAAGCATCAGAAAACAAAGCCGATATTTCAGTGGCAAGTATTTTCGTAAACCCTGCACAATTCAACGATAAAAATGATTTTACGCGTTATCCGCGAACCGAGGAACAAGATATACACTTGCTCAAAATTCATAACACCGATGCGGTTTTTATTCCCGATACACAGCAGATGTATGGCAACGACTTAGATTTATTGCCATTCGATTTCAAAGGACTTGATAAACGTTATGAAGGCGCACAACGTCCCGGGCATTTTCAGGGCGTGGTAACCATAGTCGACAAGCTTTTCAGATTGGTTGAACCTGATTTTGTTTTCATGGGAGAAAAGGATTTTCAGCAACTTGCAATCGTTACGCTGCTCGCCCAAACATCTTTCCCAACTATTGAGATCATCGGTTGCCCCACACTGCGCGAAGCGAATGGACTTGCTATGAGTTCGCGAAACATGCTTTTAAGTGAATCGGAGCGCGAACAGGCTGCAATCATTTATGCAACGCTTGCAGAGATAAAAGAAAATTGGAAGAAGGCGCAAACAGAACAGTTCATAGAACAGGCCGAAAGAAAATTGAATGCTTTCCCGCTAACACTTGAATACTTCGTAATTGCTGATGCATTAACACTTGAGCCTTTATCAGGCTATACCGAAAAGCGTGTCGTAGCGCTTGCAGCAGTGCGACTTGGCAAGATTCGTTTGATTGATAATTTACGTCTCAATTGATTTTTTTTGATGCATTCCTGCGAATTGAATTAGATTTGCCGCAGCTTTATGACGATAGAAGTTTTAAAATCCAAGATTCATCGCGTTCGTGTAACCGAGGCCGATTTGAATTACATCGGAAGCATAACCATAGACGAGGCTCTAATGGAGGCTGCTAACATGATTGAGAATGAGAAAGTGCAAGTGTTGAATGTAAACAATGGCGAACGTCTCGAAACCTATATCATCAAAGG
>CANMGM010000084.1 GCA_947497195.1 Bacteroidota bacterium | reverse complement strand
TCCCAAACTGCTTTTTAAACCGGTACGCCAGGCGTATTTTATGCTGCAAAGTAATCTTGCCCTTGCACACGATAACCTCGATCAGGCCGAGCACAACATCCGCGAAAGCTTAAAGACAAACTCTACCCTGGCAGGCGATATGCGCGGAACCAATCTCCTCCAGTTGGGTATGGTGCAATTGCGCAAGGGCAATACCCGCGAAGCACGTCAGCACCTTATTGAAGCTGTAAAAGTTGGTATTCCCGATAAAGACAATCTTGCCGCCGCTTACCTCCAATTGTGTTCTATCGAAATGCAAAGGCAGCAGTACCGCGTCGCCAAGGAGTATTTCAGACGCGCCAAAGCGGCAAAGCCTAAGAATGAAGAAATTGTGAGTCAGATTCAGCAAATCGAAAAACAAATTGCACGCATGCCGGGTTAAAAATCGGGCTCTTGCGTAATTGTAACTTGTTGTTCTGTTGTTGGGTGTATAAATGCAATGGCTGCCGCATGTAGTTTAAGCCGTTCACCACCTTTTCCATACAGTTCATCGCCGCAAATTCCTGCGTTTAGTCCCAGCTTATGAGCCGCATGCACTCTCAACTGGTGCGTCCTGCCCGTTTTCGGAAAAAAATGGATACGTGTTCGTCCATCACCTGTACTTACTTTTTGCCAATGCGTAATGGCTTCGCGTCCATGTTCAAAACATACCAATTGCCTTGGTCTATCATCTATATCGGGACGAATGGGTAGATTAATGACGCCTTCGTTTTCAGGTAGATCACCTTCGATTAAAGCTACGTAACGCTTTTCAATACTTCGACCAATAAACTGCTGCTGAAGGTAATGGTATGCACGTTCTGTTTTAGGTATAAGCATGATGCCCGATGTCGAGCGATCGAGGCGATGTACGATGATTGGGCCTGTAATGTCTGGCCTTAAACGTTTAACTTGATGATAGACCGAGTCCTGACGGGTTTTACCGGGCACAGATAGAAGTCCTGACGGTTTATTGATAACAAGCAATGAATCATCTTCGGCGAGTATTTCGAACTGCAACGAATCGAAAGCCGAATCCAACAGCGGATTGGCATCCAGTTCCATTCCTTCGAGCATGAACCCAAGTATTGGCAGGCATTTACCGCGGCATGCCGGATAATAATTACGATGCAACCTGATTTCAGTGGCGGGCGATTTTCCCCACCAGAATTCGGCCATACACAGCGGTTTATAGCCATTCAAAAAGGCATATTGCAGCAATTTGGGAGCGGCACATTCGCCTGCACCTGCGGGCGGTTCATTTGGAGTGAATATTGCCTCGAGCGATTTGCTTTCATTTTTACTATTTGCAAAACGATATTGTTCAAAAAGCCAGTTTTGGAGCGCTGCCGAGCGCTGCTTTCTTTCAGATTTGAGCGCTTCGATAGGCTTTATCAGTTGATTCAGTATCTGTTTCTTTTCGTCTAATCTGCTGCGCCACAATCGGGTTTCGTGTTTGTATGCCGATTGCTGGTCGTGACTTTGTCTGTTTAATAAAGCATTCGTTTCTGCAGCATCCTGCGGATTTAATTCATGCAAATTGGCGCGTATCGCGGCTCGTGCACGCTTTCCCTCATTCAATGCGCTTTTTATTTCCAAACGGGCCTCCTCAGCCATCCGGGCAATGGTTTCGATTTCTTCTTTCAGTATGCTTAGTTCGGTAGCTGTTTCCAGTTCTTCAATTAACTTATTCATTGCCGTGAGCCGGGCTTCGCTAGTTTTAAAGTGCCCATCCGGAGCGAGCATATCAAATAAGGGCGGCACAAAGCCAACGTGATTATTGCTGTTGCCAAGTTTGCCCGAAAATGCAGCCAGATATCCAATTTCGCCAGCCCTATTTTCGACTACCAACACACCAAACATTTTTCCACAGGCAGCATCTGATGCGTCTCTTTGTAAACCAAAATCGTGTCCGAATTCTTGCGATTCGATTTTCTGTATCAAATCCTCACTAGCCCTAACACTCCAGGAATGTGGCACATAATGAAATGGAAAGGTGAACTTCTCCGGTCGTTCGAAGGTTTCGGGTTGCGGAAAAAATTTCGTGAAGCATTGGTCCTTGTTCATCGCTGAATTCCTGCAAAATTATTGTATTTATCGAGCTTTCGAAACTTTCTGGGTGAATCAACACGGTGAATTTCAAATGAATCATCCCGATCTGGCGGTAAATTATTATGTGAACCGATTTGAGATTGCCGGTAATGGACAGGACGATGATGGAAACGGCTATGTGGATGATATATCGGGTTTGGATGCCTTTGCCGACGATTTAACCCTTCCTTCTGATCATCTTGGCACATACTTTTCTTCGTTAGGAAATTAGATTTAAATTTACAAGGCGCCTCTACCTAACATTAATGTGATTCAATTAAAAGTGATAAATAAATATAAGTTTTAATTTTTTAGTTGACTTTTAAATTTTTAAATAATACTTTTGTGCCTTTAGCTATCATTCATTGCCTTTAAGACCAAAATCAATATGAAAAAATCTATTCAATTCGTTTCCTTGCTTCTGTTTTTTTTCGCAGCTTGTAATAATTCTAATAACCTTAATCCAGAAGATATTGATATTTCAAACATATCTGAACCTTGCGATTTTGTTGCTGCAGCATATAAGTTATTAATTATAAAGAATGAATTAACTCAAAATGGTAATCTTTTAAAAGAACAATTAGATATTGAATCTAAGGTTAAGTTTGATATGGTTGAATTAAAAATCGGAACAATTAATAAAACGATAAAAGATTTGAAGAGTAAGGAGTTTTTGGTTTCTATGGCGGCTTGCGATAATTTTTTAGAATGTGATAAGCTAACTGCGAAATATCGCCAAAATCACGGGAAAGCTATTGATAGGCGCGATTCCATAGCAGTTGCGAAATTAATGAATGGGGGAAATACAGCCTCTAATTCTAATTCAATTGTTAATAACGAATCTAATAATCAAGTTTCTTCAACAGATGAAACAATAGTTTTATCTCATAGTGATATTAAATCAGAAGGGACCTTTATTGTAGATGTTGACAAATGCTATTTTTATTCAAAACCAGATGAAAATTTTCAAAAGAAATCATATCTTGTAAAAGGACAAAATGCGACCTTTTCTGATTTGGACAATCAAAATAAATTTGTTTTTGCTAGGTATGAAAATGAGCAGGGTCGAATTACAGAGGGGTGGATTAAAGTGTCTGAAATTTTAATTGATTGACTTGGCTCAATACAAAAGTTCAATAACAAAGCTCTAATTACATTGAGCTTTTTTTATGCCCTTTTGTTTCGTTAAACTCAACTTTATTCGTTGATTGGTGTTGAGGTATTTATTCATTTGAACATTTTTTTATCCACGTTTTACGCTGTATCTTGCAAGCCAAACCTTCATGTATATGTTCAGAAACATTCTTACTTTTCTACTAATTGCTTCGGCATCAGTTGTTACTGCTCAGGATTCTAATATTGTTCCGGACGAATACATCGTGCAACTCAGCGATTCCAAACACCTGGATGCGTTCCTGTTCCAATTGAATATGGAACATCCTTATGAAGGGTTTAAACTGGAACGTTCGCTTTCGCGTCGGTTTCCAATTTATTTGATCCGATCCGAATCGCCCGAAGCACTTGAAATTCTTAAGGCGAATCGTTTAACGGCACTTGCGCAGCACAACCACCGCGTGCAATTGCGAAACACAGTACCCGATGATGCATCTTACACCCAGCAATGGTCGCTCAACAATACCGGACAAAATGGCGGAGTGGCCGGCGCCGATATCGATGCCGAACTCGCTTGGGACATTACAACCGGCGGGTTAACCGCTGCAGGCGACACTATTGTTGTTGCAGTAATCGATGGAGGTTTTCAAATGAATCATCCCGATTTAGTGATGAATTATTACGTGAATCGTTCCGAAATTCCCGGTAACGGTCAAGATGATGATGGCAATGGCTATGTAGATGATGTTTCAGGTTGGGATGCTTATGCCGACGATGGCACCATTCCTTCCGATCAACATGGTACCCATGTATCTGGAATTATTGGTGCCAAAGGAAATAACGGAATTGGCGTTTCGGGGGTAAACTGGGATGCAAAAATTCTTCCTATTGCCGGCTCGTCCGGTAACGAAGATGTGGTAGTTGCTTCGTATGCCTACGCTGCCGAAATGCGCATATTGTACGATGAAACAAATGGTGAAAAAGGAGCCTTCGTCGTGGCAACAAACAGCTCGTTTGGTGTCGATAATGGCGATCCGGCCAATTACCCAATCTGGTGCGCCTTTTACGATACGTTGGGCGCCTATGGTATTTTGAGTGCAGGCGCAACAGCCAATGCAAACTACAACATTGATCAAACCGGCGACATCCCAACGGCCTGCAGCTCGTTGTTCATGATTGCCGTTACCAATAGCACGAGTTCGGATGTTAAAAACAGTTCTGCCGGATATGGGCTTGAGTCAATCGATATCGCATCGCCCGGAACCGGGGTTTACAATACTGTAACAAACTCGAATTATTCGAATTTGACCGGGACCTCGATGTCGACGCCCCACGTTGCAGGTACTATTGCCTTGATGTATGCTGCTGCATGCGATGTTTTAATAGATGATTACAAAACGAATCCAAGCGATTTAGCATTAACTATGCGCGATTATTTGCTCAATGGAGCCGATGAAGTTGCTTCATTTGCTTCGCAGGTAAACGGAAGCCGCCGCCTCAATGCGCATGGAGCCTTATTGCAGGTTCAGAACTACATCTGTAACAGCGAAGCACCGCCAAATGCTAACTTCAATGCTCAAGGGCGCACGGGCTGTCCCGGATTGAATGTTGCATTTAACAACATTTCGAGTTCCAATGCTACTACGTTTCTGTGGGAATTTCCGGGCGGATCGCCAGCCAGTTCTACAGATGCTGAACCCAATGTAACGTACAACGATTTTGGCGACTACAACGTTCGATTGATCGCTACGAATGCATTCGGTTCTGATACCGTATTGCTAACAAACTATGTGAGCGTAACCAACACCGGATTGCTGAATGTATTTAACGAAGATTTCGAAAACGGATTGGCTAATTGGACTGTCGAGAATCCAGATAACGCATCGACCTGGCAGATGTACACCACGGCAGGCGCCGGTCCCGGAAACCAGTCTGTTGGAGTTAATATTTATACCAACCAAGCCTTGGTAGGGCAAAAAGATTACCTCATTTCTCCGACAATCGATTTAAGTCAAACAAGCAACAATTACCTCACATTCGAACACGCGCATCGCCGCAGAGCTTCCGGAACCAACAGCGTTAAAGATACGCTTGCTGTTTACGGAAGTACGAACAATGGTGCGACCTGGAATCTCTTGCTGAAACGCCCCGATCCTGTTGATGCTGCTTTGAATGTACTGGCAACGGCAGGAATCCTCAATGCCGATTTCGTTCCCGAAACAGCCGATGATTGGTGTATTGCAGGAACAGTAGGCATTTCGTGTCTCGAAGTTGATTTATCGGCATTTGATGGTGATGACAACTTTCTAGTACGATTCGAATGTATCAATGCAGGTGGTAGTAACCTTTACCTCGATAATGTGGAGATTTTCGGAAATTGTACATCGCCGGTTACGAATCCTGCCAGCGCATCGTTTTCGGTTGCATCAACTACTGTTTGTGCGGGCGAACGTGTCTTGTTTACGAATTTGAGTAGCAATGCCAGCAATTTCGCATGGACATTCGAGGGGGGCGACCCCGTGGCCTCCAATGATGTTTCTCCTTTTATTGTCTACAATACACCTGGTGTTTATCCGGTTAGTTTAATCGCTTCGAACGCACAATTCAGTGATACGACCACACAACTATCCTACATTACGGTGGTTGAAGCCCCCCCAATCCCTTCTGTTTCAGCAAATGGTGCTGAATTATCGACTAGTGCTAGCGGAAATTTACAATGGTACCTCAATGGCTCTCCGATTTCGGGGGCAAATGCATCTGTTTATACTGCATCTGTTTCGGGGGCATACACTGTTGGAGTTACCGGAGCAAATGGCTGCGAGTCGGTGTCTGATGTGGTTGATATTGTGCTTACCGGAGTTGATTTGGTAAGGAACGCAACGCTGTTTTCTGTCTATCCGAATCCTGCAGGAGCGCTATTATCCATAAAGTCAGATGCTGGCGAAACTGTAGGTGTAAGTTTGCGCGATGCGTCGGGTAGGGTTGTGCGTGCACGCGAATTTTCGGGCAGCATTTTAACTATCGATATGAGCAATATAGCGCCGGGCATGTATTTCATTACCTGCGCTTCCTCAAAAGGCGCATCTACCTTCAAAATTATTCACGAGTAAATTCATCCATTGAAAAAGATTTTAGTAGCTAATCGCGGCGAAATTGCCTTACGCGTTATGCGTTCGGCGCGCGAAATGGGTATAAAAACGGTTGCCGTTTATTCGGAAGCCGATCGCCTTTCGTCCCATGTGCGTTATGCCGATGAGGCCGTATGCATAGGCCCGCCACCTTCTGCCCAATCGTATCTGCGCGGCGATAAAATCATTGAGGTGTGCAAGGAATTGGGTGTCGACGGCATCCATCCCGGCTATGGATTTCTTTCCGAAAATGCTGCTTTTGCCCGTATGGTGCGTGAGGCGGGAATTACATTCATTGGTCCTTCGCCCGAAGCCATGGACATGATGGGCTCTAAGCTTTCGGCAAAAGCAGCTGCCAAGGCACATCATATCCCTCTGGTTCCGGGTACCGATGAAGCCATCACCGATCCGCATGCAGCGCGCGAAATTGCACAAAGCATTGGATTTCCTGTTTTGATAAAAGCATCTGCAGGCGGCGGTGGAAAAGGAATGCGCATCGTACACAATTCAGAAGATTTTCTGGAACAGCTTCAGCTTGCTGTTTCCGAAGCTACTTCGGCATTTGGCGATGGTTCGGTGTTTATCGAACGCTATGTTGGTTCACCACGACACATCGAAATTCAGGTAATGGCCGATAACCACGGAAATTGCGTTTACCTTTTTGAACGCGAATGCTCCATTCAGCGCCGTCACCAGAAAGTAGTTGAAGAAGCGCCATCGTCGGTGCTTACTCCCGAACTGCGCCGCGAAATGGGCGAGTGTGCCGTGCGTATTGCCCAAGCCTGCAATTATTCGGGTGCCGGAACGGTTGAGTTTCTGCTCGATGAGAACATGAATTTCTACTTCCTCGAGATGAACACCCGCTTGCAGGTTGAGCATCCGGTTACCGAAATGATTACCGGGAAAGATTTGGTGAAGGAACAAATTCGTGTGGCGCGTGGCGAGAAATTATCGTTTACCCAGGATGAACTTAACATCAGTGGACACGCCATCGAAATTCGCGTGTATGCCGAAGATCCTGAGAATAATTTCCTCCCTGATATCGGGAATCTGCAGGTTTATAGACTGCCGCAGGGCAATGGCGTGCGTGTGGATGGTGGTTTTGAGGAAGGCATGGATATTCCGATTTACTACGATCCGATGCTGAGCAAGCTCATCGTGCATGCAGCCAACCGCGAAGAAGCCATGCGTGGAATGGTTCGAGCCATCGACGATTATACGATTTCGGGTGTGAAAAACACTCTTCGGTTTTGTCGTTTTGTGATGGAGCATCCGGCATTCGTTTCTGGTAATTTCGATACGAATTTCATCCGCGATCATTACAAGCCTGAAATGTTGCAGCCCGATTTTTCGGAGGATGAACGCGAAGTCGCAGGAATGTTTGCGGCTTTTATCCGCGAGTCGACTGCGAAAAATCTGATTCCACTTACTGAGACTGCTTCAGGACCATCGCCCTGGAAACTGGCGCGGAAACAAATGCGTTAACATGCGGCTCGACAAGTACCTTTGGGCGGTGCGAATTTATAAAACGCGCACTATGGCTGCAGATGCCATCAAAGGTGGAAAGGTGAAACTGAGTGGTGAAACACCCAAGGCTGCACGAGAGGCTAAATTGGGCGATGAGTACCAGATTCAATTGGGCGAATTGCAAAAGAGCATCCGCGTGATCGATTTCCCGAAAAACCGCGTTGCCGCAAAAGAGGTAACGAATTTCCTCGAAGATCTAACACCAGCCGAAGAGTATCAAAGCATCAAACGACTCAAAGAATACCGTTTTGTATTTCGTCCGCGTGGCAGTGGCCGCCCAACCAAGAAAGAACGCCGCGATATCGAAGACTGGATGGGGGAGGACTAAGGGGTGAAAATCAATGCACCTTCATCGCTTGCCGGCTTCAATTCCACAACCTTCTCCGGATTTCCCTTCACATAGATATTTCCTTTCCCGCCAATCGCAAAATCGATTTGTTCTTGAACATTTACAAGTACATCGGCTTTGGAAGAATTCTCAACCCAGGCATAGCGCGTAGCACAATCACGCGCGTCCACACGCATGATAGCGAAGTTCCAGATTTTCAATTCGTCGGTTTTACCGCTGAGCTTAATTTCGCCGCCGCAGGGATGGCTATTCCAGTAATAAAACACCCGGCAATCGAGTTCTAAGTCGGCCATATTTAGTTTTGAAACAGCAATGAGGCCCAATTCATCGCTTTTTATAGGCGTTTCTGATTTCAGAAAACAGGTTTCAAGCAGTTTTATTTCCCTCAAATCGTGTCCGTGAATTCTCACTAAAGGTTTCTTCGCCTCCGGATTTCGCCAGCGCGGCGATTTTCCGTCGCTGATGCGCAAGATACCATCTCGTACTTCGAACGAAAGCGCCTCGAAAAATGCACGGTCGGCTTCAAATTGTACCGAAAAAACACTGTCGTCGCTCAGCAGAATATCAAACGATCCATCTATCTCTATTTTGGAAAATTCCGTGGTCTTTTCTTCGGTTCCCGAAATCACTCCTTCCTTCTGGCAGGAAGCCAGAAAAAGTATCGTGCAAAATGTGTATATAGATATCTTCATCACCATCGGTATCCAAAGCCAATTTCGGGAAAATCGAGCACATGTAGATGCGACTTCATCGCAAAACTAAAGGCCAGCTTATCGGT
>CANMGM010000083.1 GCA_947497195.1 Bacteroidota bacterium | reverse complement strand
AATTCTACATACTTAACTTGTTGGCAATTTGAAATATACAACAATGCATTTGAACAATCGGCCGAGTTTGCATAACGCATTCTGGAAATATGCCTCAGCGCTGAATTTTTACTGAATTCAAACGAAAAATCAGCACTTACCGGAATCGGCACCTTGGGATTTTCTTTAAAAAAACGATTCAGAAATTCTTGGTTGCTGCTGCTATCGGTGAGCTGTATTGCTTCATCGAAAGCTACATACAACTCTGTGAAGCTAGCCGGATTGGTTTGAGCTTTCAGTTGAATGAAAGCCAAGATCATAACCAGATTAACTGTAAACCTAATTTTGGAATGTAATTTCATTGAAACGCTGAATCGTCCGCTAAAGGTACGGATTAATTATGCTACGCTATGAAAAATTTGCCCGGCCATAGCCCTGGCCTCGCTTAAAATTTCAAGGTTTATTCCATGTCCGATACCGCGCTGTGCGCACCAGGCAAGAAGGGTTTCGGTTGCCATATTGCCGGTGAGGGTATCGCCCGCCATCGGACAACCGCCAAATCCAAGTATTGCGCTATCGATATGCCGGCAGCCTGCATCCCAGGCAGCATCCATTTTTTCAAAAACAGCTTCGGGGCGGGAATGCAGGTGAAGCGACAGTTCAGTTTCTGCAGGTAGCGCTTTTCGGATGGTGCTAAATAACGAAGAGATAAGTTCGGGAGTTGAGTTTCCAATTGTATCTGCCAGTGCAAGCGAACGAATGCCCAAATTATTCATCTTTAACGCCATTTCGCCTACCAGTTGCTCATTCCACACATCGCCGTAAGGATTGCCAAACGCCATCGAGAGATAAACGCGCAATTGTTTTTGGTTTTTAGCGGTAATTTCCAAAATTGCGCGTATACGATCAAATGATGCATCAATGGTCGCATTGGTGTTGCGCAATTGAAATGTTTCGCTTACTGAGAAAGGATAACCTAAAACCGATACGCGCTTATGAGCAGCGGCATCTTCGGCACCACGCTGATTGGCAACAATGGCTAAGATTTCAGATTCGGTCTGAACTTCCATTATTGCATCGAATACCTTAGCCGTATCGGCCATTTGCGGAATTGCTGTAGCAGATACAAAACTGCCTGCATCGATCACCGGGAATCCGGCTTGCATCAGTTTCGAGAGATAGGCAATTTTGGTATCCGTAGCAATGGGTTCTTTAATTCCCTGCATGGCATCGCGCGGGCACTCAGTGATGTGTAGCATGCGGTTTCAAATGCTTGTTGATATTTTTTATCAGGCTCGGACCTTCATAAATGAATCCGGTGTAAACCTGCACCAAATCGGCTCCGGCTTCGAGTTTTTCAGCAGCATCCTCTGTTCGTTCAATGCCTCCGCAACCAATAACAAGTGCTTCATTTCCCAATACCTCACGCACAATTCGAATAATGCGATTCGAGCGTGCTTTCAATGGCCAGCCACTTAAACCACCGCTGCCACAATCTTCTATCTCGTAGGTTTTGCTCACCAATCCATCGCGCGAAAGTGTTGTGTTGGAAGCGATTATTCCGTCTAGCCCTGCAGTTTTACAAATGCCGGCAATTTCGCGCACTTGCTCTTCGCTCAAATCGGGCGAAATTTTTAGCAAAACAGGTTTGATTGCCGATTTATCTTTTCGAGCATCGAGTATGGTTGATAAAAGAAGCATAAGCGGCTCTTTTTCCTGCAAGCCTCTCAAGCCTGGCGTATTTGGCGAACTCACATTGATCGCAAAATAATCCACGTAGTCGTATAGTTTTTCAAAACAAATTAGATAATCTTCGTGGGCCTTTTCGGCAGGCGTATCTTTATTTTTCCCGATGTTGCCTCCTATTATCAATCCTGCGTTGCGATTTTTTAGTCGTTCAACCATCGCATCCACACCTTCGTTGTTAAAGCCCATGCGGTTAATTAGTGCACGGTCTTTCGGCAACCGGAACAAACGCGGTTGGGGGTTTCCGTCCTGAGCGAGCGGCGTTACGGTACCAACTTCAATAAAGCCGAAACCAAGCAGACCGAAATTGCGAAATAACTTCGCATCCTTGTCGAAGCCGGCGGCCAATCCCACCGGCGCTGGAAAATTCAGTCCTTTTTTCGAAATGCGATGAGTAGAAGGCGGTGGGGCGTACATCCATTTCACGAACGAGCGCATTCCGGGAATGTGAAGAACAATAGAAAATAAGCCGGCAGCAAGGTGATGGGCAGTTTCGGGTTTGAACCAAAACAAAATCGGACGAATCAGTAAACGAAACATGCCTCAAAAATACATTGCTTATGAGATAAAAGATACAGCACTGCGTGTGAAGTCTGCATTAAATTAGGATTTCGCAAAGTATTTGCGTCGATAAAATTCGGAAAGGAAGATACCCGTAGCGGTTGCAACATTCAGGCTTTCAGGTCCCTCATCGGAAGCATGCGCAGATGGAATGCTGAGAATCTGCTTCACGCTGCGTTGAAAAACCTGGTTTAATCCATGCGACTCGCTGCTTACCACGAGAATTCCACCCGAATCAAACGAGGCCGAATACACATTCTCTCCATCGAGATCTGCTGCGAAGCTGTTGTTGGTTCTGCACAAGGTCTCTAGCTCATCCAACTGCATGTAACAGGGTTGCAATCTGATGAAGGAACCCATGCTGGCCTGTATGCATTTCGGATTTGACCATTCAACTGTATCTTCCGTGGCGAGGATTTGCGGTACACCAAACCAGTCTGCAAGTCGGATGATTGTTCCCAAATTTCCTGGATCGCGAACAGCGTCAACAACGAGTGTCAATTGACCGGCATCGATTTTCTGAGGTGTAACTTGGTTTAATTCGCAAACTGCCAATACATCGGGCGTAGTTTGAAGACACGAAATTTTTTCGAGTTCGAATTTTTCTGCCTCAACACAAATTAATTCCTGATTTTCAGGTATATGTTGCTTAATCCAATCTGCCGTAGCAACGATACTTTCGATTGGAAAACCTTGCTTTATCAATTCCAAAACGGTCTTCGTTCCTTCGGCAATAAAGCGTTTCTCCTGCAAACGATACTTTTTCTGATGCAGCTTTTGAATACGCTGAATTCTATTTTTACCGAGCATGTAAAAGCGTTATTTTTGGAAATTCAAAGGTAGCAACAATCCCGCACGCATGCGAAAACGTTTATGGTTTAACCTGAAACAGTACGGCAAAATTTCCACTTTGCTGTTTTGCTTTGCACTCGCGGCCGGATGCAGTCCGGTTCGTCGTCTTAAAAATGGCGATTATTTGCTAACTAAAAATAAAGTGCTGGGGAATAATTCTGAAATAAGCACAACAGACCTTCTAACCTATGTTAAACAAAAGCCCAATCGTAAGATTTTAGGAATTTGGCGCTTTCACCTTCAAATGTATAATCTTCCGAATCCGGAAAGATTTATTCCCCGTTACGAAGCCCGTATTGAAAGGCGAAGGGCTTTGAATACGGATCGGTTGGCTAGAAATAAAAAGCCCAAAAAGGACAATCCATTTAGTTTGGCAAAATGGGCAAGAAACATCGGCGAATTTCCGGTATTGATTGATTCGATTCAAACTCACCGTAGCGCAAAACAATTGGAACAGTATTTATCCAATCACGGATATTTTCATGCGACGGTTAAAGATTCAATTGTCTATTCGCCACACCATAAACGTGCAGAGGTTTTTTATATCGTTTCTGCGGGCGAACCATATCGATACAAATCCATTTCATACGAAATCGAAGACCGCATTTTATATGAACTGTATATGCAATCGTGGGGCTTGAGCTTGTTGCGTAAGGGCAATGTGTTCAATGCCGATCTGTTGGAAGCAGAGCGCGACCGAATTCAAGCGCTATTCAGAAATGAAGGATTTTTTGCTTTTGTAAAAAACGAAATCTCTTTTGTTGCCGACACCTCAGAATTGAGAAAAGAGATTGATTTGCATATTGTAATTGACAATCCGATTGAGCGTGTCGTAGGTTTTGTCGACAGTACGGTTGAGAAAAAACATATTCGCTACCGCATTGATCATATTTACCTTACAAGCGATTATTCGCTTCGAAGCGATACAATCGATGCCGGGGATACGCTGTTTTACAACAATTACCAGTTTATTTCATCCCGAGGTTTGCTCAAGTTTAAACCCCGTTCCATTAAACCAACGCTCGATTTTAAGCATGGCGATTTATATAGCAAGAAACGCGCAGACCATACCTACAGCCGAATTGCGGAGTTAAATGCATTCAGATTTATCAACATAAACTTCACACCCTCGGGGCCCGATTCGCTTGGATTATTGGATGCCAATATTCGACTTAGTCCCAGGCCACGTCATTCAATCACGTATCAAACACAGGGAACGAATACTGCAGGCAATTTTGGTGTCGCGGCCGATGTTATTTATCAGAACCGTAATTTATTTACCGGACTCGAATTGTTTGAATTCAGGCTTACAGGCGGTCTGGAAGTGCAACGAATTTTGGGCGATGCAGACAACAGCGAGTCCGACAACGTTTCTACACTGCTACCATTCAACACCCTTTTGTTTGGCCCTCAAGTATCCTTGAGCCTACCCAAATCGCCCGATATTGTAAAATTTCTCGGTTCCGAAAGCCGCAGAACACAAGTTGCCAGTTTTTTTAACTACCAGCGGCGTCCCGATTACACCCGTTCGATTTTTACTTCTGTTTTCGGATTTTCTGCACGCAGCAACCAACGTGTTCGCTATACGCTAAACCCTGCAGAAATTAACTTTGTAACTGTGAATTTAAGTTCTCAATTTGAAAATCTCCTCAATGCGTCAAATAATTTATTCCTCAAGAATAGCTTCAAAAGCCAGTTTATCGCATTGGGTAAATTTTCACGAACCTATAATTCGCAGGTTCTTGGGAAGAGTAAATCGGTTTCGTTTTTTCAGTGGAATATTGAATCTGCAGGCATATTGATGGACGCTAGCCGTAAATTATTTGCGAACCCGGCAAAGGAAGATGATAAGTATATTGTTTTCGGCGTCCCATATTCACAGTTTCTTCGTTTCGATTCCGATTATCGCTTTTACCGGTATTTTTCTAAATCATCCTCTCTTGCATTCCGTTCCATTACCGGATTAGGCTTGCCATACGGAAACAGTGAGGTTATGCCGTTCGAAAAGAGTTTCTTTGTTGGCGGTGCAAATGGTTTGCGGGCATGGATTGCAAGGTCGCTCGGGCCTGGGTCTTACAAGGATTCGAGCGGCTTTCGAATCGATCAGATTGGCGATATCAAACTTGAATGGAATCTGGAATTGCGGCAGAAATTATATCAGATTTTTGAAACGGCAGTTTTTATTGACGCAGGAAACATCTGGCTCAGGCAGGAAGATCCGCTTCGCCCCATGGCTTCATTTGCATTAGATCGTTTTTACCGCGAAATTGCGATAGGGGCGGGGATAGGCATTCGTTTGAATTTCGACTTTTTTATTATTCGTCTAGATGCAGCTCATCCACTTCGCGACCCTTCCTATCCGATTGGTGAGAGATGGGCTTTTAATCGATTGAAGACCAGAACAATAAACTTTAATTTTGGAATTGGTTATCCTTTTTAAATGATTAATGCATCAACATTTTTTAGTTCAGAACATGTGGTAGAACTGGCAGGCGTTCTTGCCGGTCCATTGGTTGGTCGTTTTTTTTCTGAACATGGTGCACGAGTTGTTAAAATTGAAAACCCATTTACGGGTGGTGATGTAACCCGAACATGGCGCACGGAGGCCGAAGACGAATCTGGCTTGAGTGCGTATTACATATCAGTAAATCAGGGTAAGGATTCGATTTTACTTAATTTGAAATCGGCATTGGGTATGGAGCAATTAAACGACTTGCTCGATAAGGCAACGATTTTACTTACCAATTTTCGTCCAATTGATCAGGAACGATTTGGAATTTCATTTGATGCTATCCGCAAACGGTTTCCACGACTTATAATTGGTCAGGTTGATGGATTTTCGGCAGGAGATAATCGACCGGCTTACGATATTGTTTTGCAGGCCGAGAGTGGGTTTCTGGCCATGAGCGGAACTGTTGAAGGCGAACTTGTAAAAATGCCCGTTGCGTTAATCGATGTTTTGGCTGCACAGCATTTAAAAGCAGGAATCTTAATGGCAATGCTAAATCGCCAACAAACTGGCGAGGGCAGCCTTGTACGTGTTAGTCTGCGCGATGCTGCACTGGCATCGTTGGTCAATCAAAGTGCTGCTTACCTGAAAACGAATGTAGTACCTGAACCCCTTGGCTTATTGCATCCATTTATTGCACCGTATGGCGAATGCTTTGAAGCAAAAGATGGGAAACGGTTTGTTCTTGCGGTTGGAAGCGATGCACAATTTCAGAAATTACTTGAAATATGCCGGATTGATTCAGAAGTTACTAGATTGAAATTTGCATCGAATAAGCTTCGTGTGGAACTTCGCGACGCGTTGTTTGAAGAATTCGCGCCCGTTTTTGCGAATGATGAAAGAGCGATTTGGATGGAAAAAATGCTACAATCAGGCATTCCTTGTGGTGCAATTTATACCTTATCGGAGGTCTTTGAACAACCATATGCCAAATCGATGCTGGTGCATGGTATGATAAATAATCTGGACGTAGTTAGTGTTAAGACATCGCCGATTTTGTTTGCATAAAAAAAGTCGGACCTGGGTCCGACTTTCGCATGGTATTGTTTTAATTACTGATTGTAGAGCGAATCGTCTTCCTCAAAATTAAAATCATACAATTCTTCGCTTACCTTCCTTATATTTTTTGCAACTTCATTGCCTTTGTCATTCAGTTCGATGGTAAATTCAACTGTATCGCCGTCTTTAATTTCATTAAAATCGCCTTCCATTACATCCAGATAATGGAAGAATAGGTTATTGGGAGGATAAGCCACGAAGCCATACCCATTTTTCATGTTCAAGGTTTTGGACACCTTCACATCGCCCTTATCTATAAATGTTTTGTAGGTTTTTTGGGCGCTTTCCTGCTGAACGAAAAGATTGGCCACAGGGAAACTGGTATGAACATGTTCGTCAATAACATCATGCATGGCAACCGGATACGATACTTCCGAAAGAAGCTCTTGAGAAGTGCGCGTTACGATTTCCCTGCCTGTATCATCTGTGTATTCAAACTCCCAGCTCAATACCATTACACGTGTACCTCGGGTATTTACTTTGCGGATTAATGGAACAAATTCTCCATCGGAGGTTATAAGAACCATTACATCGTACTCTTTTAACCAGGTTAATTCTAAGGCCTCCAACGCTAGCCAGATATCGATTCCCTTCTCTTCTTTTCGGCTGCTTTTCGACCTCACCGGCAAATAGTGCGTAACAACGCCTTCAGACATCAACACATCGTCGAACAATCGGTCGTTGTAAAGTTGGTTTCCGCGCTGAGATGCTTCATACGCACTCATGCGTCCTCTAAAGTAATGTGCATCAACAACGTGACAAAGACGTTCGTCGACACCCATTTCATTAGCAACATAGTTTTGAACGAATTTGTGAAGACCTGAAATGCTTATACGTCTTCTTTTGGAGTGAAAATAATTGTAGTAATTGCTTACATGCAGGAAATAATTACCATCGTAAAATATTCCTATTTTAATAACACGATTTACTTGTTCCATGGCTTGAGATATAGTTGGTTTATAAAAAAATGCACATCCGAAATTTGACTCTTACGTTTTACACAATTATGAATTCCATAATTTCCTTAGATTTCTATTTCAACTATTTTTAATTTTCAAATATACTTAATACTTAACAATTTATTAATAACATTGAAATTATATACTTGTTTAATTCTTTGTACCGAAGGCCGGGCTCGAACCGGCATGTCTTGCGACACACGCCCCTGAAACGTGCGTGTCTACCAATTTCACCACTTCGGCAAAGGGTTGCAAAGATATTTAATTTTCTAAATTAGATATAGCATCTAACATAATTTGTATTTTCGGGCACAACAGTTTTAACATAAATTTTGTTGCATCAATTTAACAAACACCCAAATGCGTTCTAACTTAAGCCTCGAACAAGCCATAATTCACGTGCAGGATTTTCACAATGCATTTAAGCTTCCTGTTCGTCATGAACCATTTGCCGATATTCCCGAACAGGAATATATGTTGCGATTCAACCTCATGAAGGAAGAAAATGAAGAATATCTCGAAGCGGTAAAAAATGGCGATATCGTTGAAATTGCCGATGCAATAGGCGATATGCTGTATATTCTATGCGGAACCATTAACGCTCATGGTCTGCAGGAAAAGATGGCGCCCGTGTTCGAGGAAATTCAACGCAGTAACATGAGTAAGCTCGACGAAGATGGCAATCCGATTTACCGCGAAGACGGCAAAGTGATGAAAAGCGACCGGTATTTTAAACCGGATATTCGGGCAATCTTAAATTTATAAGCATTCGAAAACGAATCTGAATCCTTGCTGTTTAATTCTCGACGCAAATTATTCCTAAATTCGCCACCCCATCAAACCAATCAACCAATGAGAAAAATTACACTCTTCATTACCTTGTTCATTTCGATTCTTGCACTGAAGGCGCAGGAAAACTTCAACATGCAACTGCGTTCCCATTTGCCTTTTCCGGGTAAAACCTGCGCAAATATTTGGGGATATGCCGATTCGCTCAACAACGAATATGCACTTGTTGGTACAAGCACCGGACTTTCGATTGTAGATGTAACCAATCCCGATAACCCAGTATTGCGTTTTGAAGTGCCATCAGTTCAAAATTTCTGGCGCGAGGTAAAAACATGGGAAGGATTCGCCTACATGACAACCGAGGGCAATAACGCCGGACTTGTTGTAATAGACCTTCGTTCATTGCCCGATACCATTTACTATCAGACGTATTTCGGCGATGGAGCTATTGAAAATCAACTTTCTACAATCCATGCTTTACACATCGACAATGGACGTTGCTACCTTTACGGCTCGAATATCGGTGTGGGTGGAGCGCTCATTCTGGATTT
>CANMGM010000082.1 GCA_947497195.1 Bacteroidota bacterium | reverse complement strand
ATACACACAATGAAGAAATCAAACCGATGTTTGGACCTTCAGGAGTTTCGATGGTACACAAACGCCCGTAATGCGTGTAGTGAACGTCGCGCACCTCGAAACCTGCACGCTCACGCGAAAGACCTCCTGGCCCGAGTGCCGAAAGACGACGCTTGTGCGTGAGTTCCGAAAGCGGGTTGGTCTGGTCCATGAACTGGCTCAGCTGGTTGGTACCGAAGAATGAGTTGATAACGCTCGAAAGTGTTTTGGCGTTAATCAAATCTGTTGGCGTAAACACCTCGTTATCGCGCACATTCATACGCTCACGAATGGTACGTGCCATACGCGAAAGACCAACACCAAACTGACCATAAAGCTGCTCACCAACGGTGCGAACACGACGGTTGCTTAAGTGGTCGATATCATCCACATCTGCCTTCGAGTTAATGAGCTCGATGAGGTAACGAATGATGGAAATAATATCTTCCTTGGTAAGCACGCGAATGTCTTCGGGCGTGCTCATTTGTAGCTTTTTGTTGATGCGGTAACGACCAACATCACCTAAATCGTAGCGTTTATCGGAGAAGAACAGTTTATCGATAATGCCACGAGCCGTTTCCTCATCGGGTGGCTCAGCATTACGCAACTGACGGTAGATATGCTCAACCGCTTCTTTCTCGGAGTTCGACGTATCTTTTTGTAAGGTATTGTAAATGATGCTATAATCGGCCGTGTTGATATCTTCCTTGTGCAGGATAATCGATTTTACACCCGACTCAAGAATTTGGTCGAGATGTTCTTTTTCGATTACGATTTCACGGTCGATAATAACCTCGTTACGCTCGATAGAAACAACCTCACCGGTATCTTCATCTACGAAGTCCTCGATCCATGTTTTTAATACACGAGCAGCAAGTTTTCGACCTACGGCATTCTTAATATTCGTTTTATTAACCTTGAATTCATCAGCCAAGCCAAAGATTTCGAGGATATCTTTATCGCTTTCGTAACCAATTGCACGGAGCAGTGTGGTTACAGGTAATTTCTTTTTACGGTCGATGTAGGCATACATGACATTGTTAATGTCTGTAGCAAACTCGATCCATGATCCCTTGAAAGGGATAACACGGGCCGAATACAATTTCGTTCCGTTTGCGTGGCGGCTCTGACCGAAGAAAACTCCGGGAGAACGATGCAACTGAGAAACCACAACACGCTCGGCACCATTGATAACAAAAGTTCCTTTCGGTGTCATGTATGGAATTGTACCGAGGTACACATCCTGCACGATGGTTTCAAAATCTTCGTGCTCAGGGTCGGTGCAGTAAAGCTTTAGTTTGGCTTTAAGTGGCACGCTGTAAGTTAAACCGCGCTCCAAACATTCTTCGATGGAGTAGCGGGGTGGATCGATAAAGTAATCCAGGAATTCGAGCACAAAATTATTTCGTGCGTCCGAAATCGGGAAGTTTTCAGCAAATACCTTAAACAGGCCTTCATTCTGGCGGTTTTCGGGTGTAGTTTCGAGCTGAAAGAAATCCTTGAACGATTGAACCTGAACATCCAGAAAATCTGGATAATCAACCGGCAGCTTGCTCGAGGCGAAGCTTAGTCTCTGCTGGCGTTTTTTTGTGTAAGTCAAGGTACTCGGATTTAAAGGTTGGAAGAAAGAAAAAAGGATAAAAGTGTATAAACTGCTTAAGACCTCAATAAAATTGAAGTCTTAAGCAGTCATTGAACCTGAAGTTTATTTAACTTCAACTTCGGCACCGGCTTCTGTCAGTTGCGATTTAAGCGCTTCTGCTTCGTCCTTAGCCACACCTTCTTTAAGCGGCTTTGGAGCGCCGTCTACAAGGTCCTTGGCTTCTTTCAATCCAAGACCTGTAAGCTCTTTTACAAGCTTTACTACGGCAAGTTTGTTAGGCCCTGCGCTTTTAAGAATTACATCGAAAGATGTTTGTTCTTCAGCAACAGCACCACCACCTGCAGCAGGGGCAGCAACAGCAACTGCAGCAGCAGCCGGTTCGATACCGTATTCGTCTTTAAGGATTTGAGCAAGTTCATTCACTTCTTTAACAGTAAGGTTTACCAACTGTTCAGCGAAAGCTTTGAGATCTGCCATTTTTATTGAGTTTTAGAGATTGTACAAAAAATTGATTAGTGAAAATTGTGTTGTGAGATTAGGCGTTACGTTCAGAAAGTGTTTTAACAATTCCTGCAATTTTGCCACCACCCGATTTAAGGGCAGAAACAACATTTTTAGCAGGTGATTGAAGCAATCCGATAATATCACCGATAACCTCGTTTTTGGTTTTGATTGAGATCAACGCATCCAATTGGTTATCTCCGATGTAGAACGATTCTTCAACGAAGGCAGCTTTAAGGATTGGTTTTTCATCAGTTTTACGGAACTCCTTAATCAGTTTCGCGGGTTCATTTACCGTATCGGAAAACATCACAGCCGAAAAGCCTTTCAATGATCCATAGATGGGAGAAAAATCCGCATCCATGCGATCGAAAGCCTTTTTAAGCAATGTGTTTTTAACCACGCGTAACTCGATATTCCGCTTGAAGCAAAGGCGACGAAGGTTATTCGTTTTCTCTACTGTTAAAGACGACGTATCGGTGATATAGAAGTTAGGTGTTGAGCTGAATTTGGCAACCAGTGTCTCAATCACCTGGTCTTTTTCTTCTTTGTTCATTTTTTCAAGAATAAAAGGTTAGTGAAATCAGGCACCGATTGATTTAATATCAACCGCAACTGAAGGACTCATAGTACTCGACATATAGATGCTTCGAACGTAAGCTCCTTTAGCGCTGGATGGCTTCAACTTTAAAATAGTAGAAAGCAATTCCTTTGCATTGTCGTGGAGCTTGTCGGTCGAAAACGACGCTTTGCCGATTGCAGCATGCACGATACCAGTTTTATCCACTTTGAAGTCGATTTTACCAGCTTTAACCTCAGTTACAGCTTTTCCAACTTCAATGGTAACGGTACCCGTTTTGGGATTTGGCATCAAGCCGCGCGGCCCCAGAACTCGTCCGAGCGCACCAACTTTGGCCATGATACTGGGCATTGTGATGATAACATCAACATCTGTCCAGCCCCCTTTAATTTTGTCAATGTATTCATCCAGACCAACGTAGTCTGCACCTGCGGCTTTTGCTTCTTCTTCCTTATCGGGAGTACAAAGCACCAACACGCGTACAGTTTTACCCGTTCCATGTGGAAGCGATACCGTTCCGCGAACCATTTGGTTTGCTTTACGTGGATCAACTCCCAAACGAACTGCGATGTCAACTGATGCATCGAATTTGGTCGTGGTGATTTCCTTTACTAAGCGGGCAGCATCGAGAAGCGGATAAGATTTATCTTCTTCCACTTTTCCGATAACAGCTTTGCGTTTTTTAGTCAGTTTTGCCATTTCTTCTCCGTGTTAATGAATTAAAAAGGGCGCTGACCATCAACGTTAATCCCCATACTACGTGCAGTTCCTGCCACCATGCTCATGGCCGATTCTACTGTAAAACAGTTCAAATCGGGCATTTTTGCTTCGGCAATACTGCGCACAACATCCCAGGTAATTGTTGCCACTTTCTTACGGTTTGGCTCTGGTGAACCACTCTGTAGTTTTGCGGCTTCTTTAAGTTGAACAGCAACCGGAGGCGTTTTGATGATAAAGTCGAACGACTTATCAACATATACCGTGATGATTACTGGCAACACTTTACCTGCCTGATCTTGCGTACGGGCGTTGAACTGCTTGCAGAAATCCATGATGTTCACACCTTTCGCACCGAGAGCCGGTCCGATTGGTGGTGATGGATTTGCCGCTCCGCCTTTCACCTGTAGCTTAATGAGCGCACTTACTTCTTTTGCCATTATTTGTTGTTTATTGATTCGCAGAATTTGTTTCGAACCGGGAAGGGAAGCATTTTACGTGGAGAAGACAACCCAGTCCTGACAATTCCCACTGTTTTTATTCTTTTTCGACTTGCATGTAATTCAACTCGAGCGGTGTCTTCCGTCCGAATATCTTCACCATTACGATTAGTTTCTTCTTTTCTTCGTTAATCTCTTCAATTGTCCCGGTGAAGCTGTTAAATGGTCCATCAATCACTTTCACTGACTCACCAACAATAAACGGAATCGTAATTTCAGCTGCACTTTCGCTCAATTCATCGACCTTACCCAAAATTCGGTTAATTTCGGCCGGACGAAGTGGAATTGGCTGTCCTGCTTTATCACCCAAAAATCCAATTACGCCTGGAATGTTTTTGAGGATATGGGGAATCTCACCAACCATGTGCGCCTCAATCATGATGTAGCCCGGAAAATAATTGCGTTCCTTACTGATTTTCTTACCATTTCGAATCTGATAAACCTTTTCGGTAGGGATCAATACCTGTGAAATATATTCCTGTATGTTGTTTCGTATGATTTCGGAGTCGATGTATTCCTTCACCTTCTTTTCCTTACCACTCACGGCTCGAACAACATACCACTTTTTCGTACTTGTGGTTTCCTCTGTCATCACTTCTGGTATCATTTAAATAAACCGTAAAACAACTCCATTACATTACTGAAGGAGAAGTCCATTGCAAAAATTAACAAGGCAATAATCAGAGAAGAAATCATAACGAGCAATGCCGTAGACTGCAACTCAGACCATGTTGGCCAGGTTACTTTGTGCATGAGTTCATTGTAAGACTCTTCGATGTATGTTTTAATTTTAGACATTGCTGATTTATTTGCACGGGAGGCAGGGCTCGAACCTACAACCTACGGTTTTGGAGACCGCCACTCTACCAATTGAGCTACACCCGTATGTTTTTCGTGTATACCACCACCGGCGACGGCGCAACCGGATTGTGCACACTTGAATTATGAATTAAAGAACACTGCTGAATACCTGCCACTATAACAGGCTGAAAAGGTGTCCGACCCTAAACAGGCCGGTACACCTTTTTATATCCAGCTTTAAAATTAATTACTCGATGATTTCAGTAACCTGACCGGCACCTACGGTACGTCCACCTTCGCGGATAGCGAAACGAAGACCTTTGTCCATAGCTACAGGAACGATAAGATTAACCTGAATTGTGATGTTATCACCAGGTACAACCATCTCGCGACCTTCAGGAAGTGTGATTTCACCGGTTACGTCAGTTGTACGAAGGTAAAACTGAGGACGGTATTTGTTGTGGAAAGGAGTGTGACGACCACCTTCTTCTTTCTTAAGGATATACACCTCAGCCTTGAACTTTGTGTGTGGCGTAATTGAACCTGGTTTAGCGATAACCATTCCACGACGGATATCAGCTTTGTCGATACCACGAAGAAGTAAACCAACGTTATCTCCTGCTTCACCACGATCAAGAATCTTACGGAACATCTCAACACCGGTAACTGTAGAAGTTAACTTCTCAGTTTGCATTCCCATGATCTCAACAGAATCGCCAGAGTTGATTACACCTGTTTCGATACGACCAGTTGCAACAGTACCACGACCAGTGATAGAGAACACGTCTTCAACAGGCATCAAGAATGCTTTGTCAACTTGACGTGGAGGAATTGGAATGAATGTATCAACAGCTTCCATCAATTCCATGATTTTTGGAACCCAGTTGCCATCGTTATTCAAACCACCAAGAGCCGAACCACGGATGATTGGAGTATTGTCGCCATCGAAATTGTAGAAGCTCAACAACTCACGAATTTCCATTTCAACAAGGTCAAGAAGCTCAACATCATCAACCATGTCGACTTTGTTCATGAAAACAACGATTTTAGGTACACCTACCTGACGAGCAAGAAGGATGTGCTCACGTGTTTGTGGCATCGGACCATCGGTAGCAGCAACCACAAGAATCGCTCCGTCCATCTGAGCAGCACCTGTAACCATGTTCTTTACGTAGTCGGCGTGACCTGGACAGTCAACGTGAGCGTAGTGACGGTTAGCAGTTGAATACTCAACGTGCGAAGTGTTAATGGTAATACCACGTTCTTTCTCCTCAGGAGCATTGTCGATTGAATCGAATGAACGGGCTTCAGAAAGACCTGCGTTCGCCAACACTGTGGTGATAGCTGCGGTTAATGTAGTTTTACCGTGGTCAACGTGACCAATGGTACCAATGTTTACGTGCGGTTTGGACCGGTCGAATTTTTCTTTAGCCATGGCTGGATGTGTTTTGGATTTTGATTGAGTTGTGTTGTGTTGTTTTTATTCTAGTTAAAAAAGTTCAGCTTGAGCCAATGACGGGACTTGAACCCGTGACCTCTTCCTTACCAAGGAAGTGCTCTACCACTGAGCTACATCGGCTTTTGCAGTCGTTGTCCTGACTGCTCGGCTTGGAGCGGAAGACCGGGCTCGAACCGGCCACCCTCAGCTTGGAAGGCTGATGCTCTACCAAATGAGCTACTTCCGCAATTTTCGTTTGAATGAAAATCATACAAACGAACAACAGAATTAATCTGTTAAATTTTTGTTGTGGTAAGGTCAACCTGCCTAACGGTGAAGAAAATTCCAAATTTCTCTTCCACGCAGCACTTTCAGCGTTGACCGTACCTGTGGTGGGGAGAGAAGGATTCGAACCTTCGAACTCCGAAGAGGACAGATTTACAGTCTGTTGCCGTTGGCCACTTGGCTATCTCCCCTACCTCTTTGCAACATAATTGAGGCAATACTACAAAGAACAGAGCCGAAGAAGGGACTCGAACCCCCGACCAGCTGATTACAAATCAGCTGCTCTACCAGCTGAGCTACTTCGGCTTTTACCCAATTTGAGTTTTGAACAAAATTATTCACCCCTCAAAAAAGGTGTGCAAATGTAGACAAGAAAATATTTATGGCAAATTATTTTTGTGTTTCTTTTCCAAAAAAAGCGTAGCCGATAAATAATTCTTTAACTATCAAATCATTAAATATGCTTTACCTTATCTTTATGCTTTGCCAATTGCTGCCTTAACGCTTCCGAACACTGGTCTGCAGCTTCTTCAAACGTCTTACACTGACGCTTGGCGAACAAATCATTGCCACTTACATGCAATTTGATTTCAGCAATTTTATTCTCGTTATTCGATGCCTTGTCTAACCGCAGGGTTACATCTGCCTCGTGTATTGTATCGTATGTATGCGACAATTTACCTACTCGTGCATCGATAAAATCAAGCAATTTTTTGTCGGCATCAAAGTGTACCGACTGAACATTAATTTTCATAAGCTACAATTTTGATTAGAAAAATGTGCAGGATTTAAGACCTGCTCTTCATCTGCTAAAATATATATTTGTGGCAAATTTCAAACGTTTCAAATCACAAAACATTGAAATTTCTTTAATCCACTCACCATGAATATATACGCATACGAAGTTCTGCTTGCTTTCGTAAAACAGGCATTTTTGCATGCCGGAATGTCTGAAAAACATGCCGCCGATGCTGCAGGGGTGCTACTCGCAGCCGATATGAGGGGTATCGATTCGCACGGCATCGCGCGTTTGAGTGGTTACATGCGTTTGGCAGATAAAAAAAGGATAAATCCCAATCCAAACCTGCGAATAATCCACGAAAGTCCTTCCACGGCCACGGTTGATGCCGATGCTGCAATTGGGTTGATTTCGGCCCCTTACGCCATGCAAATTGCAATCGAAAAAGCTAAAACTGCAGGTACAGGTTGGGTTGCGGTTAAAAATTCAAACCACTTCGGAATTGCCGGATACCATGCCATGCTTGCCTTAAAGCACAACATGATCGGTATTGCAATGACCAATGCAAGTCCGCTCGTTGCTCCCACGTTCTCAACATCACGCATGCTGGGGACTAATCCAATGGCTTTTGCAATTCCGGCTGCTGCCGAACCACCGATTGTAGCCGATTTTGCAACAACAACAGCCGCAAACGGCAAACTTGAAATTCTGCAACGTAAATCGCTCGATGCCCCCGAAGGCTGGATTCAGGACGTAAATGGCAGTTCATCCGTAAATCCGAATGAACTTTCAAACGGAGGCGCTCTGCTCCCCTTGGGCAGCGACCGCGAGCATGGAAGCCATAAAGGCTATTGTCTTGGAGCGGTTGTGGATATTTTCTCTGCAGTGCTTTCGGGCGCGAATTACGGGCCATGGGTTCCGCCTTTCGTTGCGTTTCTCGATCCACCATCTGATCCTGTTGGAGATGGCATCGGACATTTTTTCGGAGCCATGCGCATCGATGCCTTTCGGCCGGCTGAAGATTTTTTACATCATGCCGACAACTGGATTCGCACCTTTCGAAATGCGAAGCGAACCAATCCAGACCAACCCGTAATTATTCCCGGAGACCCGGAGCGCGAATGCGAAGTGATTTACCGTGAAAAGGGTATTCCTGTGCATCCTGCTGTGGAACATGATTTACAAAAGCTCGGAGAAAGGATCGGAATCCGATTTGGACTATAATTCGGGGCGAAAAGCTCAACCCTTAGGAACGTGGCCTTCGTCCGGGACGTCCTCCCGAAAACCCGGGTTTGCTAAAGCGATCTTTTCGTGAATCAGACTTAAATCCGCCTCCGCCATATCCACCACCACGTCTTTCGCGCGATTCTCCACGCCACTCGCCCTTGCGTTCACCTCTGCCCTGCTCTGCTTTTCCGGTGCGTTCAAGACGAATCGGTCTTCCGTTCACATACACCTCATCGAACCGTGATTCGACCAAATGAGCGAATTGATCGGGAACTTCGAAAAACGAAAACGAACGACGCAATTCAATCCTTCCGACCTTGGCATTCGGCAATCCGGTTGTATCGCAAATAAGACGAACCATTCCCGATTTATCCACACCATCCATTTCGCCTACCGAAACAAAATAACGCGTCATTGGCAAGCCAGAAGGACGCTCGCCTTTTTCGCGGGGCTCCGATCCTCGTCCGGCCTGATTCAAATCACCGGCATTGCGGTAATATTCCAAAAAGCGGTTGAACTCGAGCGATACAAAGCGGCGAATTACTTCGTCTTTATCGAGATCGCTGAAGCGTTCAATGATGGCAGGTAAATATTGTTCGATGTCAGGATTTACTTCAACATCGTGCGCCTTGGTTGTAAGATGTAGCAATT
>CANMGM010000081.1 GCA_947497195.1 Bacteroidota bacterium | reverse complement strand
TATTGCCGATTTTTCCTTAGCAAATACATCCTTTTCCAATGCCGAAACATCTACAAGCGTTGCCGTATTTCTGGCCAATGAACGAAGCAGGCTCCTCACCTTTAGTGGATCTCTTTTGGTATTTGAAACACGACTCATATCCACTTCGGCCAGCAGTTCGATATAAGCCCGATTCAAATCTGAAGCCTGAGCCCTGTTTTTATTCAGTAATCCAGGAAAACCGCCTATCACCATTTTTTCTATAATGAAAGCCAGTTCCAAACCCTCATCGTAAATGTCAATTTTATGTCCTTCAAAAAGCCTTTCCAGACTGACTTTTCCCGACGAAAAGCCCAATTCTTTCCACGATAAGGTGCGCATATCAACCATGGTGAATCGACCTGCACCCGAATGCATGGTGGCACTTTCTTCGGGATTCGCAGAACCGGTAAGAATAAATTGCGCCGACATCTTTCGCTCGTCGACCTCATGCCGTATGTGATTCCACAAGTTGGGTTGAATCTGCCACTCGTCGATTAAGCGTGGCGTTTCACCTTGAAGCAATCGAATGGGAGAAGTATCCATTAATGTTGGCACGTTTACATCCCGATCAACCTGCAAAATACTTTGTGAAAATTGCTTCGCCGATTCTGTTTTACCACATGCCTTGGCACCTCGAACAAGTACCGCTCCCGAGGCATTTAACTTGCGCTTAAGCTCAATATCCGATATCCGTTCTTTGTATGACATTCCTTGTATTTAAACCACAAATATAGAGCTATTTTACACTTTATCACATTTTCGTTTTACAAATTATAACACTTTTATTTTACAAATTATTAGACCTTCATTTTACAAATTATAAAACTTTCACTTTACAAATTATGAGACTTTCACTTTACAAATTATTAATCTTTCATTTTACAAATTATGAGACTTTCATTTTACAAATTATAACTCTTTCATTTTACAAATTATAAAAAACATTACAACAATTGAGGCATCAGGCCGCCCAACACCTTGCGGCATTAACCCAGAACCCAAATCGCTTAAATTAATTCGGCTTTATAATTTGAAATAGTACTTTTGACTTGTCGGATTGTATGCCGGAAACATGAACCAAATCTGTATCATATTGGCCGCAAAACATCCTGCAAAACAAGATACACTATGCAAAAAATACAAAACTACGTTCTGGGGCAATGGATATCCGGTTCGGGCGACGAAACCCCACTTTTTGATTCTGTTACAGGCGAGTTAATCGGATACGCCGGAACCAGCGGAATCGATTTCGAAGCCGTTCTGCACTATGGTCGAACCAAAGGAGGCGAGAAGCTGCGTAAAATGACGTTTCAGGAACGCGGCAACATGCTAAAGTCGCTTGCAATGTACCTCAACAAACGTAAGGAACAGTTTTACGAAGTGAGCTACCGTAGCGGCGCAACCCGCACCGATAGCTGGATTGATATTGAAGGTGGTTTTGGCAACTTATTCGCCAATGCATCGTTGCGTAAGTTATTCCCCAACCAGCCATACCATGTTGAAGGTGAACCGATAGATCTCTCACGCGGTGGGCGATTTATGGCGCATCACATTTTGGTGCCAAAACCGGGGGTAGCCGTGCACATCAACGCATTTAACTTTCCGGTTTGGGGCATGCTCGAAAAATGTGCGGTGAACTGGATGGCGGGCGTTCCGGCCGTGGTTAAGCCTGCAACCTCTACATCGTATCTCGCTGAAGCGGTCGTACGCGAAATCATCACATCCAACATTTTACCCGAAGGTGCCTTGCAGCTCATCTGTGGCTCGGCGGGTAATATGCTCGATTTTATTGGCAGTCAGGACGTGGTAACCTTCACCGGCTCGGCCGATACGGGCCGTAAACTCAAGGCGCATCCACGCATTATTAGCGAAGCTGTGCCGTTTAACATGGAAGCCGATTCGCTCAATGCCTCAATTCTCGGTCCTGATGCCGTGCCAGGCACTCCCGAATTCGACTTGTTTGTGTCGCAGGCACGCAGCGAAATCACGGTAAAGGCCGGACAAAAATGTACCGCCATTCGCCGCCTAATTGTGCCCGAATCGCTTATGGATGCTGTTCAGCAGGCTTTATCAAAGGCGCTCGATAAAGTGAGCATCGGAGATCCGCGTTTGAAAGAAGTGCGCATGGGCTCCTTGGTTAGTCGCGATCAGGTAGCCGAAGTAAAAGAGCGGATTGCAGCCATTACGCAAACCGCCAAAATCGTGTATGGAAATCCCGAAACGCTCAACCTCATCGGTGCAGACTCTGAGCGCGGAGCGTTCCTTGCTCCGGTGCTGTTGCGCGAAGACCAGCCTTTCGGACAAACCCTTGTGCACGATGCCGAAGCCTTTGGCCCGGTTTCGACACTCATTCCATACAAAACCATCGACGAAGCAGCCGAATTGGCCCGCATGGGGAAAGGGTCGCTTGTATCGTCGATTGTAACCAACAACGATCACACGGCGCGCGAATACGTGCTGGGCGCAGCTTCGCACCACGGACGCATTCTCGTACTGAACCGCGAAAACGCCAAGCAAAGTACCGGACATGGCTCTCCCCTGCCCCTTTTGGTACATGGCGGCCCAGGGCGTGCGGGTGGCGGCGAGGAAATGGGCGGATTGCGTGGCATCAAGCATTATATGCAGCGCTGCGCCGTGCAGGGAAGTCCAACCACACTGACCGAAATTACAGGAATTTACCAGCCCAACTCGGCTTACAAAGAAGCGGCACAGCATCCATTCCAATATTATTGGAACGACATTGAGCCGGGCATGAGCATCAAAACACATAAGCGCACGGTTACCGATACCGACATCATCAATTTTGCGAACCTCACCTGGGATCATTTCTACGCGCATACCGACATTACCTCGCTCAAAGGCAGCATATTCGAGAAGCGTACAGCACACGGGTATTTTATTTTGGCGGCGGCGGCAGGTTTGTTCGTGTGGCCAAACAAAGGTCCGGTTGCAGCAAACTATGGTTTGGAAGAATGTCGCTTCCTGCGTCCGGTATACCACAACGATACTCTTTACGTGCGCTTAACCTGCAAGCAAAAAATTGAGCGCGATAGTGTTGGTCGTGAGGTTCCATGCGGTATTGTGAAATGGTTTGTGGAGGTATTCGACCAGAACGATGAGCTTGTTGCCATTGCGACCATTTTAACCATGGTACAGAAGCGCTCGCCGTTTAAGGAAATAACCCGCTCAACCATTGACACCTATTTGAAATCGCTGACCGAAGAATCGAAAGCTGCGTGGGGCATGATGTCGGCACAACACATGGTTGAGCACATGGAAACGGCTTATCGCATTGCTTCGGGAGAGGTGCAGGACTTTGAAATTGCAACGGCACCCGAGCATTTAGACAAGGTGGTGGAGATGGTATACAACCACAAGTCCATGCCGCGTTTGTTTGGGCATCCGCTAATGCAGAAAGAGAACACCGAAAACTTGCAGTATGCCGATTTGGCTACGGCGAAACAGAAAATGCTCGAAGCGTGGGAGCGTTTCGAAGCCTTTTTCAAATCTAATCCGGAGGCGAAAACCAAAAATGCAGTATTCGGAGAGCTCGATAAATTCGAATGGGATTTACTGAATGTGAAGCACTGGAACCATCACTTGAGTCAGTTTGGGATTTTGTAAATCGGCCCGGGTTGGGGTGGGTGTCCCTAGACAGAAGTTCAGGGATAAAGCTTTTCTTTGGTACAGCAAATAACCACGCGCAATGAACTATCTGGCACATTTGTACCTTGCTGGCGACCATCGCGGATTATTGGTGGGGGGATTTATAGCAGACGCCGTTAAGGGAAGGCAAATAGAATTATACGATTCGGATGTAGTAGCTGGAATTCGGATGCATCGAGCGATTGATGCATTTACAGATGAACACTTGCTGATTGGTGAAGGAAAACAAGCATTGCGCGGCCGATTTGGGAAATTTTCGGGAATTGTGATGGACATGTTCGGCGACCATTATTTAGCAAAAAATTGGGCGAACTATTCCGACAATGTGCTGCATCAATACAGCGAACATATTTACCAACGCTTGCGCGAAGATTGGATGTTAATGCCCGAAAGATCGCAACACACGCTGCATTATATGCACACGCAAGACTGGCTTTATAACTACCGGCACATCGAAGGAATAAAGCGCGCCTTATCAGGATTAGCACAAAGAAGCAAATTTGTTTCGGGCATGGAGAATGCACATGAGGAGCTTGAAGAAAACGATTCGTTTTACCATGCATTGTTCGCCGAATTTTTGCCCGAACTCATTCGTTTTGTAGATTCCTACAAGGAAATGCATATATCGGCTGTTTAATACTACCGATAAAACACCTTGAATTTCAAACGTGTAATCGGCATCGCCTGATTGGCTTCTGGCGGGTGGATGCATTCTTCAAAAACCATTATTTTTTATGCTAATTTCTCGTTACTTTTGAATCATCCCTCCAATTCCCGTCCAGTGAAAAACAATCAGCCAGCTGCTAAAACAGACAAAGCGTTTTTGGTTTACAATGCCTCTGCCGGTTCCGGAAAAACATATACCTTGGTAAGAGAATTTTTATTGTTGGCGTTAAAGCCGGGGTACGACGATGCGTTCAAATCGATTCTTGCCATAACCTTTACCAACAAAGCATCTACCGAAATGAAGGCGAGGGTGCTCGAAGCACTCGAAAACATTTCAACTGAGAATCCGAAAACCCACGATTTGTGCAAGGAACTCGCCGACAAACTTGGTATCGATTCCGCATTACTTCCTGCAAAAGCAAAGCAATTGCTACGAGTTATATTGCATCAGTACGGCGATTTTTCAATCGGAACCATCGACAGTTTTATGCATCGCGTTGTGCGCACATTTGCATACGATTTACACCTTCCGGTGAGCTTTTCGGTTGAACTGAAGAAGGAAAACCTAATTGATCAGGCCATCGACCAGATACTAGATATGGCCGGTTTAGACGAAGAAATTACCGAAGTGCTGATTGGATTTAACCGGGTTAGATCTGATGAAGAAAAAAATCCCGACATCCGCAAAGAACTTTCAAACATGGCGAAAGATCTTTTGGATGACACCAAATCGGCCTACGTAGCCAAATTATCGGAATTACCGATTCGCTTTTTTCTTCAACTACATCAAACGAGCGACGCGCAACGTAAAAACTACCTGAATCAGGTGCGTGCGCTGGGAACGTATTTGATGGATTTATTGAACCAACATTCCATTGAACTATCGGATTTAAAAGGCGGTGAAAACGGAACAATTGGATCGTTGTGGGCGAAAGCTGCCGAGGGTGAAGAAAATCTGAGCGCAACTCCTAAATCGCTTGAATATTATCAAAAAAACGAATGGTTTTCGGGCAAATGTAGCAAAGCGAATAAGGCAATCATCGAATCGTTGATTCCTGATTTCAGAAGCAAAACCGATGCATTGTTAGATTTGATTGAAAAAAACCGAAGCAGTTTTATCATCAATACCGCCATTTGCAACTCGGTTTTTTCGATGGCCTTATTACGCGAAATTTCATCCATAATCGATAAAATCAGAAGCGAACAACATACCCTGCATATTTCGGAATTTAACCGGCGTGTGGCCGAAATTGTGATGCATGAACCCGCGCCCTTTGTGTACGAACGATTGGGTGAGAAATATGCGCATTACCTTATTGATGAGTTTCAGGACACCTCCATCACGCAATGGCAAAATCTGCTGCCGCTCGTGCAAAACGGACTGGCAACAGCATCAAAGTCTTTGCTTGTAGGCGATGGGAAACAGGCCATTTACCGTTTCCGCGGCGGAGATGTTGAACAATTCATTCGCATGCCCAAGCCCTATCCGTCGAACCTAAGCGATACGCAGCTAGAGCGATACCGGCTGCTCGATTTGCATTACGATTCGATCCCGCTCGATACAAATTATCGTTCACTGCCCGAAATTGTAAACTGGAATAATGCGTTTTATCAAAAACTTGCAACGCGGCTGCAACCCGAACATGCGGCTTTATATGAAAACCTGAGTCAGAAATCGAAAGAAGGAAAAACTGGAGGCTACGTAGCAGTGCATTTTTTAGGCGATGGGACTGAAAAAATTGATGAATATAAGGAAATAGCCGCTCAGCAGATATTGACATTGCTTACCGAACTCACGCACAACGAAAGATATGAAAACAAGGACATCGCCATTTTAACCCGCGACAATAAAAGCGGGACGTACCTTGCCAATTTACTGCTTGAAAATGGCGTTCCCGTTATTTCGGGCGAATCGCTTCTGGTGAGGGGAAAGCCCGAAGTACAATTCTTGCTGGCCTGGCTTCGCGTGCTCTGCAATACAGATATTCAGGTAAACCTGCTGCACATTTGCGGATTTTTATTGGAGCGAAAACAAATCGCTTTATCATCGCTTGAAGCATTGCTCGAAACTGTTCGAATGGATGAGGAACCCGTTATGCGCATGCTCCAAACGCAGGGATTCGATCTGGATTCCATTGCTCTGAAAACGCAAAATATCGCCGAGGTAGTACACAAACTCTGCAACATCTTTAAATTCGAAATAAACAGCGATTCTTTTCTGCAGTTTTTCCTTGAAGCAGTTTGGTTTGCAGGCGATCAAACCAATCCCGACATCCCTTCATTCCTCGAAAAATGGAGCAACATCGAAAGCGAATACAGCGTTACCTTGCCGCAAAATGCGAATGCCGTTCGCATCATGTCCATTCACAAATCGAAAGGCCTCGAATTTCCTGTTGTGATTTTGGCATTTGCTGTCAACGAGACCGATAAAGGTTCGTACTTCTGGGTCGATGATGTGCAACATTTGCCCGAAGGATTACCCGCCATGCGCCTAAAATTCAATGCCAACCTACGCGATACCGTGTTTAAGCCGTATTTCGATGAGGAACAAAGCAAAAAAGCGCTCGATCGGATTAATCTGCTATATGTAGCAACAACTCGCGCAGAAAACGCACTTTACATTATTTCGCGTAAAAAAGCCGGAGAAAGCGAGGGCTGGGCAAGTTATCTGAAAAGCTTTTGCCAGCTACAAGCAGACTTCAACGGTGTCTTTTATGAATGGGGCGATTCGCACCATACGAAATCAGATAATGGCAAGGGAAGCGCGAAACAAAACCATCCTGCCCGAAGTCAATCCTACTCAATAGGAAATTGGCACTTGAAAATTGACCTGAACAGTAAAATTTTTCAGGCCTTTGATTCTGATGCCATTCGATTGGGCAACCTTATGCACACCGCCCTTTCGTGGATTAAAACACCGTCCGATTTCGATACAGCAATGCAGCGTCTCAACGCATCTGCATTGGCGAGCGAAAAAGAACTGGCCGAGGTAAAATACCGCCTCGAAATTTTATTGAACAACGACACCATCAAACCTATTTTCAACAACTTCGATGCAGTGTTTATCGAGCGCAGCATTCTGTTATCAACCGGAGATGTTTTAAGGCCCGATCGCGTGGTTGTTAAGGGAAAAGCTACAACCATTGTGGAATTTAAGACGGGAGTGTTTGACGAAAAACACATAAAGCAAACAAAAGAATACCTCACCGTTCTTAAATCAATGCAGCCCGAAAACAACCTAAAAGCACTGTTGATTTACCTCGGAGACACCCCAGAATGCATTGCAGTTGAATGATTGCGATTATAACAGCTAGGGTGTTAATTAATTTCAGCTTCGCATGCAATTCAATGATTTCAATCTGAATATATTTGAAAAAATTTAAATCCATGATAACTCAAGATCCAATGAACAATGTTTATGTGCAAGGGCGCGAAGCCTCAGAGGTTGCACAATTTATGACACGCGTTTACGGCTGGATGTCGCTCGCTTTGGCTGTAACCGGATTTGTTGCCTTCTACACGGCCTCCTCGGAAGCAATTTTATCGATAATCTTCGGAAGCCAGCTGGCATTCTGGGGCCTTGTTATCGGCACTTTCGGACTCGTCATGTGGATTTCGGCCGGAATCCGCACCATGGCACCCACTACCGCCGCAGCTGTTTTTCTGCTGTATTCGGTGATGAACGGACTGCTATTTTCTTCGATTTTCATCGTGTATACAGGTGCATCCATTGCATTAACGTTCTTCATTACCGCCGGAACTTTCGCTGCTATGAGCGTTTATGGCTACACTACCAAAGCCGACCTCAGCAAAATCGGCAGTATCGCCATGATGGCCTTAATCGGAATCCTCATCGCCTCGCTCGTGAATTTCTTCCTCGAAAGCGAAACGCTTTATTGGATTATCAGCTACGTTGGCGTGGCCGTTTTTGTAGCGCTAGTTGCATACGATACACAAAAAATTAAAGACATCGCCATCCATGGTTTCGACGGCGAAGCAAGTGCTAAAAAGATGTCGATTCTGGGCGCATTAACATTGTACCTCGATTTCATTAACCTTTTCCTTTTTCTCCTTCGCCTGTTCGGAAGCAGAAGAAGCTAATCGCATTAAAATCATTAAACCTCAAGCCCGGATATTCGTTCGGGCTTTTTTGTTTTATAGCAAATGTGCAAGAAACGAAATGCACAAATGCGCAATCATTTTTTCGGGGCGCCACGGGCGGGTTTTACGCTGCAAGTCCGCTCCCGAATCGCTCCGCCATTGGCTTCGCTCTCGGGCTTGCGGGCTTTCCGCTTCACCCCCTGGCGCGTTTGAGGTAAAATTCGAGATAGAGGTAAAGCTGATCTTACGTTTAACATCATTTTTTCCCGGGACTGATTCCCGGGCTAACTCAAATTATATCCCATTCGAAAAGAGACACGGGAAACACGTGTCCCCGCCCTGCTTAAAATTCGACAATAGTTATTCAAGCTCCAAATGCAATTTTCCAACCGAGCTATGAACACGGGCGTTGATAAATAACCAAGACTGAATGCAAAAAACATAGGCGATTTATTTTCAGTAGATTAATTAAAGTTTAACATCGAAATTACGCCTGCTTTAAATTGTAAAACTATAATTATCAGATTGTTACGGCTATCCGTTTTTAAACGTTTATAAACGACTAGTACCGCCGATGTTTCGTAACTTGACCTCGGGGAGGAGGAGTGGTGGCCCC
>CANMGM010000080.1 GCA_947497195.1 Bacteroidota bacterium | reverse complement strand
GTTTTACCGTTTGCTGACCGACAAGTTGAAGGACGAAAAGGCATAAACTTGAAAAAATCGAAAATCGCTTATGTAGAATAAACGAATGCATTACCAAACCGCACATATAGAATTAATATAATTAACTACACCCAAAGCTCTCGCCTCTATTTATTTAGATTCGGCGGGCTTTTTAGTAGCCTGTTTGGGCTCTTCGGGTTTTGCACGTTTAACACGCAACCGTGGATCGGGCTTGGTAGCAGGGGCTTTTTCGCTGCCGAGTTTCGTACGCGTCTGAACCTTTGCCGGCGAAGATACTTTTGAGTTTGGCGCCTGTTTCACTTGCGGTTCGGCCTTAACGGGCTCCTGTTGCTTCCCCGTTACAGGCTTTGATTTATCGCTTGTTTGGCTTTGTTGGCCAAAGGTCACTAAGGATGCAAAAAGTAGTGATACAGAAAGAATGATGGTCTTTTTCATACGACACTTAAATTTAGAATTGATTGCAATTTGCTAAAATTAATCCGTTGTACAATTCAATTTTTAATTCGGATGGTAATTCCGCTTTGAATGCCAAGGATTCGCACATTGTTTTGGTCTGATGAATTCAGGTAATTTGATCCCAAAAGGGCTGTTCTGAAATCGTTAATCCTTGCGTTGGGTGCAAAACGCGCATCCAAAAGAAGAAAAAATCCCAATACCGAGGTAGGCTGGTAACGCAATCCCAATGCGGCATGAAAAATATACGGCCAGTTGTAAGGTTCATAAGGCTCTCCGTCGATGCCGGCATTTCCATCTGCAAGCCTAATGCGGGTTAGCAACATCGAGCCGGCATAACCGAGGCGCAGAAAAGGTCGAACTCTGTAATGCACGCTATCCATGCCAAATTCGAGCGGAAAAATATCACACGCCAATTCCAATTCGACCCAGTGTAAATCTATTTTATCGGTAGGTGTTTGGGACGTAAATTTCGAATATTGAACCGAGGGCGACAAAAACAAGCCTTTGCCTGCAACACCGCTGTATCCGAGTCCGCATGTGAAAGCGGTTTTTAGCTCAGGAAACTTGTTTTCTTGCCAGAAACGCGATTCGTTGTAGCTGCGGATGGTTTCGTTCCATGCGGTAGCATTGAGGCATGAAACGCCGGCTCTCAAATCGGTATATTTCTGAGAATTTACCCAATGAAATGTGAGAGAAAGCAATGTGAGAAAAATTAGCCGCATCATGTCTTCATGGCTTTACAGGCAAGGTAGGCCGACTCCATGGCTCCATGCACGGTTGCAATATGTCCGTTTACATTACAGGCTTCGCCAGCGAAAAACAGCCTGTTACCGATTGGCTCGGCCAAGACTTCGCGCATTCCGGTACTCTGCGGCGATGGATAACTGTAGGCACCCCGAATAAACGGCTCATCGGCCCATCGTTGTACAAGAATACCGGTACACAATTCAGAAGGATTTTGTGCCGGATACATCAACCCAAGTTCATCAAGCAGCTCGGCCTTAATCTGTGGCTCGGCCATCCCCTGAAAATAAGCCGCGCGGTCGCCCATTACAAATGCAGTTAATTTTGGAGTGGCCGAATTTTTACCGGCAGATGAAACCCAGTACTCGGGAATACGCAATCCACCCAAAATGGAGCCGGTATCATCATCCCAAAACGGGGCGCTGAAGCGCAAAATAAATTTCGACCCAACATCCATCTTAATTGCATTGATTGCATCTAGTTTAACCTGCGGCAGCGAAGGATTAAATGTGATAAATCCCTGTTGAAGTAAGCTTACAGGTACCGTTATCAAAACTTTTTGAGCAAAATATTCCGCATCGTAAATAGTCTTTATCAGCACATCTGATTCGCGAACAATTACTTCGCCAACAGGCTCATTTAGTTTTATTTGAGCTATGGCATCCGGAAAAGCCGTTTCAAACAGACTCCACATCGAACGATTTTTCAGAAAATACCCATCAATGCCCGATGAATAGCGTTGTTCTGCCTCACGCAATGCATACATACCGATGCGGTCGAGCTGTGTACCATATTCGTTGGCAATTATTGCATTGGCAATTTCAATCATACCCGGCTCTATGGGGAAATTTATCAGGTATTCCTGTAGCGAAATATCCGGACCTTCATATGAAGCCAGGCTTTCGGAAATTTGCAACAGCGTTTGACCTGCTCCTTGCAAAGCTGATGATTGTTGAAAAAAATACGAATCTCGCAAGACGTTGTTTAACCAATATTTGCTCTCACCTACCTCAGGCACAATATCCGCTTGCGCAGAGGAAAGTGCCAGATCATAGAGCAAGCTTCTTCGCCCGTGAATTTCTTCTGCACCAAGCTCCGCCGGAAAATCGGCGAACCCATTCTGCGAACGAATCCTTCCGCCGGCAAGCGATGAGGCCTCTAAAATCGTAACATCAACACCCAGTTTCATCAAATAAGCAGCGGCATAAATTCCTGCAGCCCCGGCACCAATTATACAAACCGGTCCTTCAATACCCAATGTCTCATCGCGTTCGGCCTTTGCACATGCCTCTAGTAACCAGGGTGCAACGCAATACATCGGTAAGCCCTTCAGCATATTTTTAAGCAGAATTCTTCGGTTCATTTACCTACACTTAACCAATCCAAATAAATGAAAATTAAGCACACATACATCAACCCTTAAATTAATCGCGTAAACTTTGCAACTTAGCTGATGTGAATGTTAGTTCATTGTTAAAAAATACCTCAATCTAAATCCGCACAGCCCCTCCGCCATTGAGGCCTTTTCTTACCTTTGGGCTTCCCAAAAAAATTGGGGAATAGCATAAACCTTGAATACAGTTAAATATGTCAGAAATAGCCGGAAAGGAAGAGCAGAATTCAAATCAATCGTACGGAGCCGATAGCATACAGGTTTTAGAAGGACTCGAAGCCGTTCGTAAACGACCTTCGATGTACATCGGCGATACCGGTGTACGTGGTTTGCACCATTTGGTGTATGAGGTGGTTGACAATTCCATCGACGAGGCCTTGGCTGGATATTGCCGCACTATTTTTGTGAGCATCAACGAAGATAATTCGATCACAGTTCAGGACGACGGGCGCGGTATTCCAGTAGATGAACATCCGAAGGAGAAACGGTCGGCGCTCGAAGTGGTCATGACGGTGCTTCATGCCGGTGGTAAATTCGATAAGGATTCGTACAAGGTTTCGGGCGGTTTACACGGTGTGGGGGTGAGCTGCGTAAATGCGCTTTCGACCCAGTTGATTGTTACCGTGCAGCGTCAGGGTAAAATGTATCAGCAAGAATATTCGATCGGAAAGCCACTTTACAGTGTGAAGGAAATTGGCACGAGCGACAAGACCGGTACCAAGGTGCATTTCAAGCCCGATGATACCATTTTCACCACTACGGTTTACAATTACACTACGTTGGCTTCGCGTATGCGCGAGCTGGCTTATTTGAATAAAGGCATTCGCATCACATTGAGCGACATGCGGGAGCTCAATGAAAACAACGAGCCGCTTTCTGAAACGTTCTATTCTGAAGGTGGATTGCGCGAATTCGTTGAGTATCTTGATGCGGCACGCGAAAAACTGATCGAATACCCCATTTACATGGAAGGCGAAAAGCAGGGTATTCCGGTCGAAGTGGCCATGCTGTACAACAGCTCATTCAACGAGAATATTCACACCTACGTTAATAACATCAATACCCACGAAGGAGGAACGCACCTGGCTGGTTTTCGTCGTGCCTTAACGCGTACTTTAAAGAATTACGCCGAAAAAGAGGGCATGCTTGCCAAGCTGAAGTTCGAAATTTCGGGCGATGACTTTCGCGAAGGCTTAACCGGCGTTATTTCGGTAAAAGTTGCCGAGCCGCAGTTCGAAGGACAAACCAAGACAAAATTGGGTAACAACGAGGTGATGGGCGCTGTTGATGTGGCCGTTTCGGAAATGCTTAACAATTACCTCGAGGAGCATCCGAAGCAGGCTAAGTTAATTGTCGACAAGGTAATTCTTGCTGCAACGGCCCGTCATGCCGCGAAAAAAGCGCGCGAAATGGTGCAGCGCAAGAGTTCATTAAGCATCACCGGCTTACCGGGTAAACTGGCCGACTGTTCTGAAACCGATCCCGCAAAATGCGAAATTTACCTCGTAGAGGGTGACTCGGCGGGTGGTACAGCAAAGCAAGGACGTAACCGTGCATTCCAAGCTATTCTTCCGCTGCGGGGTAAAATCCTCAACGTGGAAAAAGCCATGATGCACAAGATTTTCGAGAATGAGGAGATTAAAAACATCTTTACGGCACTGGGGGTATCCATTGGTACCGAGGAAGATTCGAAGGCATTGAACATCTCGAAAATCCGCTACCACAAGATCGTAATCATGACCGATGCCGACGTGGACGGCAGCCACATTACAACATTGATTCTTACCTTCTTCTTCCGCTACATGAAGGAGTTGATCGAGATGGGCTATATTTACATTGCTACTCCTCCACTCTATTTGGTTAAGAAAGGAAAGGACCAGCGCTATGCATGGAACGACGACGACCGTGCCCGCATTACGATGGACATGTCGAAAGACGGCAAAGAGACAGGTATTTCAGTTCAACGCTACAAGGGTCTTGGTGAGATGAACGCCGAACAGTTATGGTCTACCACGATGAATCCCGAAAACCGCACATTACGCCAGGTTACGATTGAAAGTGCTGCTGTTGCCGATCAGATTTTCTCGATGCTTATGGGCGATGAAGTTCCGCCACGCCGGGAGTTCATCGAAAAGAACGCGAAGTACGCGCGGATTGATGCGTAGAAGTTAAAAAACTATGCACGTTTAACTAAAAATCTTTCCCCGTTTCATCGCCTTTTTTCGCTCCGGCGAAACCACATGCGCCTTTAAAATACGTGCGGCTTCTTTTTTAGCCTCCTGCGATTTAAGTATGTTCCAGAGAATTTCTCCCGCCTTGGCACCGCTCACTTTCGTATCGACCAATGGCAAGGGATAATCGATTCCGCGGCGAAAAGAATACATGCGTTCTTCGAGTGGTGTGAGTAAATGCGGTTGATGAATTAGGCCCGCAGGCAAAGCGGCCAGCTCGGGCAGCCATTTGCGAATAAATACGGCTTCGGCATCGTGTTCCAAACTTTGCTTGATGGGTTCGTAAATGCGTATCGTATGCATTCCGGTAGTAGCCGCCTGCATCTGAAATTGTGGAAAGTGAATACCTGGTTCAAAATCGAGAAACTGTGCGCCCAGCCATTCTGCGCCCAACTGCCAGGGCTGCCACAGGTGATGTGTTAAAAACGAAACCACCATAGCCCGCATCCTGAAATTCAGATAACCTGTCGCCGCCACGCAGCGCATGCAGGCATCAACCAGTGGATAGCCCGTTAATCCATCTTTCCAGGCCTGCACCCAATGTAGATTCACATCATTACGAACAACATTAAACGCCGCGTTCTGGTTATCGAATTCTATACGACCGTCGGTTTCAAACTTTTGAATAAAGTGCGACTGCCATTTTAAGCGGCTAACAAACTGCTGCAAATCGCGACGGCTTCCTTCGGGAAAAGCATCTTGCGCTTTTTTCCAGATTTCGACCAGGCTCAGATTTCCCCAGGCAATATATGCCGACAGGCGACTGCAATGAAACCGTGCAGCTTCGGGTTTCGAAATATGCTTGAAATAGCCGCGATGACGTGCTTCGATGAAGGAATGTAAATACTGTAGCGCAAAAGTTCTTCCACCGGGCTGAACCACACTTATCTTTGGAGCAAGTGCTTGGAGGTGTTTGAGCGCCAGCTGTTGCAAAACATCGGTCGAAACAAACGAAGCGCGTGTAAGGTCGGTTTGGCAACCCTCTTCCCTCACCTGATGCTCCCAATCACGGCTCCAGTCTTGCCGTGTTTCGCTTCCTCTTTTAATGCCTGTGCGCGGAAACTCCTGCCACAAAATTCCTCTTTCGCGCAACAAGTGCTTTACACGCTTATCACGCTCGAATGTATCGTGTGTACCACTTTCGCGATAAGATAGCATCTCGCTGATGTTCAAGGTTTCGCTAAGTTGTGCGAAGATTTCTTCAGCCTTTCCTTCTACGGCAAGCACTGAAGTATTTAAAGGAGATAAATGCCTGTTGAGATCGTAGATGCTTTCGAGCTGGAAACACAGATGACGTTCGGAATGCAGACTGGATTGACGCATAAAGTCATCGTAAATCCACAACAAAAGAATTTTCCTGCTTGAATTGATAGCATTCATCAATGGAGCATGGTTGTCTAGTCTTAAATCGCGCTTAAACCATACAATGGTAACAGAATGCATACAAATAAAACACCTGCAATGCTGAATTGTTCTGGTCTGAATTGGACTCAGAAACCAAAATAGCGCGATTAATTAAAATTAAAGAAATCGCCTACGATGCATTATTCTATTCGCTCCATCCAAATCTGAATTGGATCAGCCGTTCCACCGTAACTGCTTAATTCGGCAGCGCTTAATACGCCTTGTTGAAAAGCAAAATTAGCTATCTGACCGGTCCAGGCGGGTGTGCCGGAGGGCAATGAAGGACATTCGAACAATGTAAAATTGCGTAAGCCCGTTGCATTGCTACCGCTTAAACTGTAGGTTCGATCAATGTTTTCGCTATTAACAGTGTAGGTAATGGGCCCTGTGAAATTGATGGTATCGTTGAGAATTTCCTCGAAAAATCCCTGCCTGTATTTTTGAAGAATCCAGGCTGTCCCAATAAGCGGATAGCTCGTATTGCCTGAATTTTGTTCGGTTAAGGGCACCAAGCCCGAATAAGCAAACGGATAAATCGCGTCGGGCAAACAATTGCTGCACGAAGTTCCATTTTCAGTAAAAACAAGTTCTGAGAACCAAGCAATATTTTTGCCTTCGGTATTCCCATAGGTACGCGAAGTTTGAAATACAATTACACCATCACCGCCCGACATATATTCAAATACACGCCCCGAACCATTTTCAAGTCCGTAAACACGTATGAATTTGTCATTTACAATCTCATAATCGTACGTTCGAATTGCATTTAAAACAAACCGTGAGTTAAAGCTCCAACTCGTATAATGTTGAATCAATGAATCAATTGATAAGGACACAGAGTCAAACGCTTGTAAGTTCGAATAATCCTGCCCTACTCCAAAATGATCATAATACCGCTTGTTATAAGGAGCATCCAATTCTTCGACATATACGCGCCCCGATTGCAGTATCCAGGTTTTACCTCCAATTAAATCGCGTAATTCTCTTTCTTTTCTGCACGACGCTCCCATAAAAAGGATACTCAACCCGAAAATAATTAACTCAATTCCCCTCTTCTTCATAGTGCAATTTCGAAAATTTACCAATTGCGTGCACCATTGATGTGATAATCGGGATGCGATTTAATACCGGTACAGCGTCGTGGAGCACACGATTGGAAAAGTAAAATTCCACAAAATAGTATACAGGCTGAACATAAAATAATGCGATTCGTTTTCATGATGTGTGGTGAATTAGCTTGTTCAATACATAGCGTATGTTATATATATAAATTGCCCTATCAAAATTATTTTTATTAAAAGCGTAATTCGTCTAAATTAGAACACCATTTACCTGCTCGCTATCGAATGCTTACCCTGAATTCTAAATTCATTCAGTAAAGACTGCGAATTTTCCAACTCGGATTTTAATCCTTCTGAAATGCCCTTAAAATTGACAACATTGTATTGATTAATGATGTCGATTTGTGCAATCTCCTGCTCAATTTCTGTTGTAAGTTTATTGAAAGCAAACTCAAGGTCGGTAAACACCTTCCTCATATTTATATTTCTCAATACTGCTGTATATATCTCCGGATGTTCATGTTTTATATAATCGATATACCAGGCCACAAACAAGGAAAATTCGTAATAGGCAAGACTACCATGCAGCACCTCTTTAAGTTCCTCGTATTGCATTTTTGAAAACAAGCTGTCAGCTCGTTTATATAGCAACCACGTGGCATTTACTCCATGGTAATAGGCCGAAAATTCATTCAACATGCCATACAATGCATTTACATTACTGGAAACTTGTCCAAAGACATACATTTGCAAACGGGGTGATTTATATTCGGTAACTTCGAACGGAATACGACCTGTTATTTTAGGCTCCAGGAAGTCTTGTGGAATATATGCCTTAATTCCTTCTGCCTTCGGTAAATCCACATAATCGCATTCAATAAATTCTCTTTTCGAATTAAGGATTACATATTTTTTATAGCCGCCATTTGCAGAATCGCTCTTTGTTTTAATTTGCTTATTGCACTTCTCTCTTGCTTCGAACATACTTCTGTGAACTGTTTCGTGCATGGTAACATGAAAATGCGCCAAACGCTGTGCTTCTGAATTGTGTATATCCCAGCCAAATACGGTGTCCTTTCCCGGATGATAAACAAAAGCCCCTACTTCTACTTCAAAACATCCCGGACCACAATAATGATTACGCATCAATGGTGCATATTCCGGCAATACCGAATTCGTCAGTTTAATATATTCATTTTTGTATCCCTGTATCGCTATTTTCTCATCTTCAATTCGCTGTAATCTGGCATTTTCGGCCTCTATTTTCCTTCTAACTTCATCTTCTCGCTTTGCCTTCATTTCGGATGTAACCCGGCGATAAAGCATTCGCTTTCCATTCCTGTAATAATCATCATTGCAGAGGGTGTCCTTACTTACTGGATTCATTCGCCAATGCTGAGTATGATCTTTCACACGAAACCATATATCGGATTTTCTATTTTGAAAGTCATACTTATTTACGGCCCAGCCCAATTTGTTTTCATACAATATAATTGGGCGGAGGTGCATATCAATTCCGCTATGTGACTTTGAGATTAGGTGCACCGCCTTGCCTTTCTTTGTGATTCTGCCAGTATCAATTCCAATTCTATTTTTTTCATAATGCGATAATATATAGCTACCGTTGCTGTAAATCCAAAGTCTTTGGACTTTGTTCTTCGCCAAAACTTTTTCAAACAGTAAACTATCGTAACTTGTATCCAACGTTTGTGCGAAGGATGCTGTGCATAATTGCACGAATAAAATCACGAAAATGACCCTGCGTTTCATGGCTTTTATGTTTAAAAGTTGAAGCGTACACGTGTGTCATTATAGATTTATTGACTCAGTTTACAAGCAAAACGATGCAGCTTACAATCTATTTTACACGTTCTAAAAAAAACATAACGAATTACTCAGGAAGCGTAAATGAACACGTGTATTCGCCATTGTTTAAACGCAATACATACAAGCCCGGTTCGGCCTTCATATCTATTCTGTGCTTTTGCCCTGCTCCCGTTTTACCAAAATCGACCAAGCGCCCATCAATACTGAACAATTGATATGCGAACGATTTTAAATCCGTGGTGTGAATCAGGATTGATTTTCCTTC
>CANMGM010000079.1 GCA_947497195.1 Bacteroidota bacterium | reverse complement strand
GGAATCAATCCGATTTTACTGAATGCCTGAATAAAGGACGCCGACTCGGCTGCAAGCACAATGTCGCAGGCTAGTGCAATGTTGGCACCTGCACCGGCCGCTACACCATTTACTGCGGCAAGTACAGGTTTTTCGATGCTTCTGATGCGTTGTATAATCGGGTTGTAATGCTCTTCAAGAATTGTTCGAAAACCGGGGTGTAATTCGGGTGTTGTAACTTCCTTCAAATCCTGACCCGCACAAAATGCTTTGCCCGTGCCGGTAAGTACAATACAGCGAACCTCTGGATTCGCCCCTGCATCATCAAGCGCAGATTGCAATTCGAGCGCCATCTGTCTGTTAAAAGAGTTAAATACATCCGGTCGATTCAGCCTAATTGTGCAGACATTATTCTCTACATTTAAATCAATACATTTCATTTCAAATATTGCGTTTAGGTTGCGATGCAAATTAATCAATCATTTTCATCATCAAAGTCGATGAGCACTTTGTTTTTCTTTTTAGTTACCTCAGTTTCCTTAGGCTTATTCAGCGTAGTATCGCGCTTAAACATGCCCCACTCATCGTGAAGAATTTGTTTCATGTTTTGCTTCTCGCGTTGAATATCGTTTTTAATTTTCTCTCGCGCACCTTTGCCATCGAAGGTAATCGCAGGATTATCAAGTTTTCCCTTCATGGCTATGAAGAGCGATGTTTTTCCAGTACCATCGTCTTCAACCTCGCCAAATTCTTCAACCTCTCTGCGCGCCCGTTTTGCTTTTTTTGCCAATAAATCAGAAAGAAGCAATTTAATGTGATATTCGATTTCATTGTCGAACGAGTGAATGCCTGATGCACTTAGGCTCATCGCACTCGATTCAATATTCATCATTGGAATGTAAATTTTTTGATTTCGAATTTCGATGGTGTTTTTTAATTCTGAGAATTTCACATGCCTCAACTCTTCCAACGCGATGTATTTAGAAAGTGGCTCCAATGGTTCAAAAGCAATTAATTCACCGCGTCTAATTATCAAGTCGGCTTTCGTAATTACCTTGGCGGCATCTATTTCTAGGCCTGCATCTGCCAGCGCAGAGAATTGAACCGTCGCATCGAGAGCCCCGCGCAAGTTTTTATCCTCCAGTACTGTTTGACCGAAGTTTTCGCATTCATAAAAGAGTTGCCGAATATCTACATTATCTAACGTTGCATCGCATTGAATTACAAGGTTGTTGTTTGATGCTGGCGTAACAGTACCATTTAGTCCTACACTTCCATTCATGGTTCGAAACACGAGCGAATTGGCACTTAAAGTCGCATTGGCTACACGTATCTTACCCGAAATACCACTGGCTTTAAACCGCTGAAACGAGAGTGTCGAAACGCGCGCGCTTAGATCAAGATTCAGACGCGGTGAAATACGAAAGGTATAGCTTTCTTCTTGTCCGGATTTCTGGGCACTTTTCCGCGAAAAAAGCTCATCGAGTTTTACCTGTTGGCTTTCAACGGATGCAGTAATCCCAATCGACTCGTCTTCACCGAATAACCAACCAAAAAGGTTTGTGAGTTTACCATACAATTTAAAGTCACTCTGACCTGCTTTCCCGCTGAATTCTGATACGTTTACATTGTTACCGTCGAAATTAAACTTTCCGCCAAAACCGGTGTAGGCCAGTGTATCTCCTTCTATACGAAACGAAGCATTGCTGATTCGAATATTACCATTGGCCTGCATCGTTTTATACCCTCCCGCTGCAAATTGCTCAACCTGCTTACTGTTTGCATTCATTTTCAATTGAATGGAGGCGTCACCGCTCAACTGATATACCGGCTTCAATTCTACAAAACGCTGAATGTCTGAAAGATTTATCGTAGCATTCAAATCAAAACTGAAACGAGGCCGTTGGAAATTACTGATTTCGCACTTGCCTTTGATTGAGCCATTGTTCAAAACTCCATCAAAGGCGTCGAACCGAAGATATCCGCCCGGCCGATTTTCAAAGCGACCTTTGCAATTGATTTGTTCGAAAGCGATATTTTCGCGGGTATTCTCAACCGATAGATTTTCAGAAGAAAATTCTATTCTAAGCGCCGGTGTGGTATTTTCATCTATTTTACCTTTCAGTCGCAATGTAGCCGATAATTTACCAACACTTTCGTACCGGTCGACATAGTGTTCGTAACCGGGAGGCATTAAGGAAAGAAGCGAACGTATGTCCATATCAACGCCCGACGCACTAAAATCAAGATGCGGCGCAACGGAATCTGTATAAACACCTGTAAACGAAATTTTTAATCTGCCGATTTCAATTGCGCAATTCGAAAATGCGTATTCTTCTTTCTGATTATCAATTGCTGTTTTGATATCCAGATACAAGCCTTTCTCCTTCAACCAACTTTGATTTTTCGTTTTCAAATCGTGCACAAACACATCGCCGGCGGCCGTCATTTGATAGCTTTCACTGCTGAATTCTCCCGAAAATGTGCAAGACTCAATTCGCGTAGCTAGAACAAAATCAACACTATAATCATTGAAGAAGAACTCTGTATTATCTACTTTAATGGTATTGATGTTGAATTGGAATTTTTGATTGCCTTGGGTAGAATCTGACGCAATGAAAATGTCATAATTTGTTTTTCCGTTTTTATCCTGCAAAAGCTGCAGCTTGGCATTTTTCAACTTAGCCTTCTCAATAGCGTAATCGCCCGCAATTAGCCCCACCAGACTAAATGTAAAATCGATGTATTCGGCCTGCAGCAAAACTCCAGGTTCCGGATAGTCTTTCGCATTATAGGCCTTAACGTTCGTGAGTCGAATGCCTGCATATGGGAAATTTCGAAGCAGTGAAAAGGATATTTCACCAATCTCAACACGCGATTTCAGCGATTCATTGAGACCTTGAACAAACCATTTCTCGATTTTTTCGCCAATTAACAATCCTACAGAAAACAAAAGTACCAGGCATGCCATTATCGATATGAATCCAATTTTCACATACCGAACCCAAAAACCAATCGGGCGTTTCTTTGTCTCCTGTGTCTTATTCACTTTGTGAAATTACTTCAATAATACAGCCTAACGCAGGAATTTATAAAGAATTATCCCTATTATTTTGTTAATTCCATTTCATGTCTTAACATTCGCTTATTTTGGATTTTCATTTAATGCATATCAATCTGGTTCCATGAAAAAATTCTGTGTAGGCAAATCCGCATTTTTATTACTATTTCCGACTCTCTTACTTGCTCAAAAAACTCCTCCGAAGTCAACTCCCCAAACCGATTACGGCCTCATCAATTCGCTTAAATTCCGTTCCATAGGCCCGGCTGTTACCTCCGGTCGTATTGGCGATATTGCCATTCATCCGCAACAGCCTTCTACCTGGTACATTGCTGCAGCATCAGGCGGAATCTGCAAAACCACCAATTCGGGCACTACGTTCACTCCAATATTCGACGGACAAGGTTCCTATTCCATCGGCTGCTTAGCTATTGATCCCAATAATCCCAACGTAATCTGGGCCGGCACGGGCGAAAACAACAACCAGCGCTCGGTTGGTTATGGCGATGGCATTTACAAATCGGAAGATGGCGGTGCATCATGGAAAAACATGGGATTGGCCAAATCGGAGCACATCGGTCGTATATGCATCGATCCAAGGAATTCAAACGTAGTTTACGTTGCGGCGTATGGTCCGCTTTGGTCCGATGGTGGCGAGCGTGGTATTTACAAAACCTCAGATGGCGGTAAATCCTGGGAGCGTATTCTGCATGTTTCGGATCGAACAGGTTTCAACGAAATTCACATGAGCCCCGGAAATCCCGATGTTCTGTTTGCTACTGCGCATCAGCGCCGCCGCCACGAATGGACCTACATATCTGGCGGGCCCGAATCTACTGTTTATCGTAGTACCGATGCCGGTAAAACCTGGGAAAAACTCACAAATGGTTTACCTTCAGGCGATGTAGGTCGTATCGGACTGGCCTTGCCTCCCTCAGACGCGAACCGCATTTATGCCATTGTTGAAGGAAACGAAGACAATAAAGGCTTGTATATGAGTACAAACCGAGGCGCAAGTTGGGAGAAGCGTTCTTCATGGTCAACCGCAGGAAACTACTACCAGGAAATTGCCCCACATCCAACAAATCCAGCTACAATTTATAGCCTCGATACTTGGGCCATGGTGAGTTTTGACGGAGGGAAATCATTCAATGGTTTAGGTGAACGCAATAAACATGTTGATAATCATTCGATATATTCCTTTACCGACAATCCCAATCACATCCTCATGGGCTGCGATGGAGGCTTGTACGAAACCTTCGACCATGGGCAGAACTGGAAGTATTTTGCCAATCTCCCAATTACACAATTTTACCGGGTTTGCGCCGATAAGCAGAAGCCGTACTGGATTTATGGCGGCACGCAGGACAATAATACACTGGGCGGACCTTCGGCAACGCGCTCTGCATCGGGAATCGTAAATGCCGATTGGTTTGTAACCGTTGGTGGCGACGGATTTGAGTCGCAGGTCGATCCTAGCGACCCGAACACGGTATATTCGCAATGGCAATATGGTGGTCTCGTGCGTCATGACCGCAGAACAGGCGAAAGCTTCGATATCAAGCCGATGGAATCAATTGGTGATAATGCCTTCCGCTGGAACTGGGATGCCCCCCTCCTGCTCTCTCCACACAATCCGAAACGCCTTTATTTTGGAGCAAATGTATTGTTTCGTTCAGACGACCGCGGGCAAACCTGGAAGAAAATCTCAGGCGACTTAACCCGTCAGCTTGATCGCAATACATTACCGGTAATGGGCCGCGTTTGGTCGATGGATGCCGTTGCCAAGAATCAAAGTACATCTATTTATGGCAACCTCACTGCAATGTCTGAATCGCCCTTAAAAGAAGGTTTATTGGTATGTGGAACCGATGATGGATTGCTGCAACTCACACGTGATGGGGGATCAAACTGGACCAAAATTGAGCGCATAGCGGGAGTGCCGGAACGTACATTGGTGCACGCTGTATCTGCATCGCGGCACAACGAAAACCGCGTGTTTGCAGCATTCAACAATCACCGAAACGGCGATTTTAAGCCGTACATCTGCTTAAGTGAGGATGGCGGAAAAACCTGGTCGCTTCGGGTGCAGGGTTTGCCCGAACGCGGATCGGTGTATTGTCTCGCAGAAGACCCCAAAAATGCAAACTTGATTTACGCCGGAACCGAATTCGGTGTATTTCTCAGCAAGGATTTGGGCAAAAACTGGATAGCTCTCAAAGCCGGACTGCCAACAATTTGTGTGCGCGATATCGAAATACAAGATGAGTCGGACGATATGATCCTTGCCACATTCGGACGAGGTATATACATTTTGGATAACCTGCATTGGTTGCGTGAAATGCTTGTGCTAGCAGAGGTGAAATCGGACAATACATCGAAAGTTACATTTTTAAGTTCGGAACCATATGCCCTGCGCGTATTGGCTACGCCGCTCGGACATAAAGGAAAATCGTTTCAGGGCGCTTCGTATTTCACAGCCGAAAATCCAACCGAAGGATTGCAACTAAGCTGGAATTTGACCCACGACTATAAAACAGTTAAACAATTGCGTAAGGCGCGAGAAGCTGAAGAATTGAAACAAGGACAAGACAGTAAATATCCATCGCGCGACAGTATTGCGTATGAAGCGAATGAATCGGAAGCGTTTCAGTTGTTACTGATTTCGGATGTGGATGGAAACCTGATTCGAATTCAGCAATATCCGGCAACAAAGGGACTGCATAATTTTGTTTGGGATGGAAAAATGAATTCGACCGGATCGGTGAGTTTCAGAACACCCGATCCCGATAATCCATATGATGGTGGCGATGCGGCGGCCCCTGCCCTGCCCGGCCGGTATTTTGCGCAGGTTGTTGTTTTCGATGCAGGAAAATTTGATACCCTCAGCACAAAATACAGCATAGAATTGAAAAGCAACACAGCAATTGACGCCACCTTTAACCGAGATGTCTCCGAATTGCGACGCATCGTATCGGGCATCGATGCTTACTTGAATCACGCCGCTGAGCGAATCCCTTATTTCAAAGTAGCAATTGGCGGCAGTTCGAAGGAATATATGGAAGTGCGTGAAAAAGCAGAAAATCTAAACACCGAAATTCAACAAATAAAAAGCGTGTTGTATGGCGAAACTGCATTGGCGCGACGGGAATTTGAAGTGAACCCCGGACTGTCGGGCCGACTCGACAACATTGTATACAATCTTTGGTCGACCACGCAAAGTCCCAGCAATACATACCGCGAACAATTAAAGATTGTTTCGGAAGGTATAAAGTCGGTGTACATCCGTGCGAAAAGTTTGGAAACAGAACTTGATGTGCTGGAGAAGAAACTAGATGCTATGAATGCGCCAGCAACGCCCGGAAGGATACCGGAATGGAAGCAGTAAATCGCTTGTTGGTAAATCGTTTTTGAGGTATGCATGAATTAATGTAGGTTTGCAGGCCTCGTTCTGAGAAGAGAGTTTAATGATAAACAACGAAAGAAAATGAGTTGGTTTAAACGCAAAGACAAGAACATTACCACTACAACGCTGGAGAAAAAAGAAACTCCGGAGGGATTGTGGTACAAATGTCCATCGTGTAAAAAAATATATTCCTCGGTCGATCACGAGGAGATTATGTGGGTGTGTGGAAGTTGCGGGCATCATGAGCGTATCAATTCGCGCGAGTACTTCGCAATTCTTTTCGATAATCAGAAATATCAGGAGTTGTTTCCCAAATTGGGGCCAACAGATCCTCTGAAGTTTGTTGACACGAAAAAATATGCCGACCGCATAGTTGCAACTCAGGCCAAGACCGGATACAAAGATGCTATTTCGTGTGCTGTTGGCCAGGTTGACGGAGAGAAGATGGTTATTGCCTGCATGAATTTCGAATTCATTGGCGGTTCGATGGGCTCGGTGGTGGGAGAAAAAATTGCGCGTTCAATAGATTACTGCATTAAGCACAAACTTCCGTTTTTGTTGATAAGTAAATCGGGCGGTGCGCGTATGATGGAAGCAGCATTCTCATTGATGCAAATGGCAAAGACATCAGCGAAACTCACACAACTTGCTGATGCAAAATTGCCGTATATGTCCTTGCTAACCGATCCTACAACCGGCGGCGTAACAGCATCCTATGCCATGCTTGGCGATGTGAATATTGCAGAACCAGGCGCATTGATTGGTTTTGCAGGTCCACGTGTTGTAAAAGAAACAATTGGCCGCGATTTGCCCGAGGGATTCCAAACAGCTGAATTTGTTTTGGAGCATGGTTTTCTCGATTTCATTGTAGAGCGCCGCGATTTAAAGGAGCGCCTCGGAGCTCTCGTGCGTATGTTTATGAAAAAGGAATGCACACCGAAGGTTAAGGGCGCATTGACCTAATTAAACAATGGATTGTTAATTTTTTGGAGAATAAACTTTTTTCATACGTTTTTTTCCATAAATTTGCCGTCCTGTAAAAAGAAGATATCAATCAATATGGCATTGACAACAACCGCAAAAAAAGAAATTTTTGCAAAACACGGTGGATCAGCTACAAACACCGGATCAACAGAGGCTCAAATCGCTTTGTTTACCGAGCGCATTAATATGATGACTGAGCATTTGAAAAGCAATAAAAAAGATTTTGGAACACAACGTTCCCTTATCAAACTTGTAGGTAAACGCAGAAGTTTGCTCGACTACTTGAAAGATCGTGATATTGCAAAATATCGTTCTCTCATTAAAGAACTAAACATCAGAAAATAATTCTGATTCGTTTCCAAGAAGAAGGCAATTTCTATGAATTGCCTTTTTTCTTTTTTAATTACCTAATAGCAACTACCCATCATGAATATTGGAGTTCGTAAAACATTCACCATGCCCGACGGGCAGGAAATTACCCTCGAAACAGGGAAACTCGCCAAACAGGCGCACGGCTCTGCCGTTATCCGCATGGGCGGAACCATGTTGCTCGCTACCGTTGTGAGCAATGAAGAAGCAAAAGAAGGCGTAGATTTTATGCCGCTTACCGTTGAATATCAAGAAAAATATGCTTCAACCGGAAAATTCCCGGGAGGATTTTTCAAACGCGAAGCCCGCCCGTCGGAATATGAAATTCTAATTTCGCGTCTCGTTGATCGTGCGCTGCGTCCGCTGTTTCCCGATGATTATCATTCCGATACTCAGGTAATGATTCAGCTTATATCATCAGACCAAAAGCATTTGCCCGATTCACTGGCTTGTTTGGCTGCATCAACTGCCATGGCTGTTTCGAATATCCCATTCAACGGGCCGATTTCTGAAGCACGTGTGGCGCGCATCGATGGCAAATTCATGATTAATCCTACTATCGTTGATCTCGAACGTGCCGATTTGGATATCATTGTGGCTGCATCGCAAGATAGCATTGTAATGGTTGAAGGAGAAATGAAAGAAGTGTCTGAACAGGATATGCTCGATGCGATTAAAGAGGCGCATGCCGCGATTCGCGTGCAAATTGGAGCAATCAATGAATTGGCTTCCATGGTGTCGACTTCATCGCCAAAACGCGATTATTCTCACGAAACGCATGATTTAGAGTTGAAAGAGGTCGTATTTGCTTTCTGTTACGAGAAGTGCGCAGAGATTGCACGTTCCGGAAATGCCAACAAAAAGGCGCGTAGCGAAGCATTTAAAGCAGTAAAAGAAGAATTTAAAACGACACTTACTGAAGAAGTACTTGCAACGAAATCTTCCTTGATCTCAACCTATTTCCATGATGTTGAGAAAAAGGCAATGCGTCAGGTTATTCTGAACGAAGGCAAGCGTTTGGATGGGCGTACAACACGCGACATTCGTGCCATTTGGAGTGAGATAGATTACCTTCCATCTGCGCATGGATCGGCAATATTTACCCGCGGCGAAACACAATCGCTTACCACGGTTACTTTGGGGAATAAGATGGATGAGCAAATGATTGATGGTGCAGTAATCGAAGGAACCAACAATTTCCTCCTTCACTATAACTTTCCTTCCTTTTCTACCGGAGAGGCTCGTCCAAACCGAGGAACCAGCCGTCGCGAAATCGGACACGGAAATCTTGCGCTTCGTGCCTTAAAGCCAATGGTGCCTAAAGCGCCCGAAAATCCATACACGATTCGTATTGTTTCTGATATTTTGGAGTCAAACGGATCATCGTCAATGGCTACGGTTTGTGCCGGAACGCTTGCACTGATGGATGCCGGGGTGAAAATCGCAAAGCCTGTATCGGGAATTGCGATGGGATTGATAACCGACGACGGAAGCAAGTATGCTGTTTTGTCTGATATTCTTGGCGATGAAGATCATCTGGGCGATATGGATTTTAAAGTTACTGGAACCCGCGATGGAATTACTGCCTGCCAGATGGATATTAAAGTGAT
>CANMGM010000078.1 GCA_947497195.1 Bacteroidota bacterium | reverse complement strand
GATGTGCTTTTTAAATGCAGCATAATACAACACTACAGTTTGCGATCTGAACGCCGGCATTTGGTAGCCGAATGTTTCTTCGAGTTGAGGCGCAAACGTGCACACGATTTCACGAACGTGCAACAAGCGTTCACGCATTTCGGGATTTAAGGCTTCGAAATACGCGGCTCGTTCACCGTCGCGCATGCCCAATAAACATTAAAATTTGAAAGAAATCCCCACGCCAAGCACTTCTTTAAACTGGGTGCGCGGACCGGTTCCTTCTACTTCAATGCCATCAACAATTCGTTTCACCGGAATTTTCACATCGTGATCGTAAACCAAATTGGTGAACAAACTCACGGTTAACCATTTGTTGGCTTTCATCATGAGGATCGTTTCCCAGTTTACATCAGTATTGGCGCGTTGTTCTTTGATGGGATCGGTGTAATTGGTAAACATTTGCAAATTCGAAACGATGCTAAGGTTTTTATCGATGTCTTTTTGGCTGCGGGCCCGCAAATAGCTTCCGAATTCCATGCGCAGATTTTTGCCAGGTGTAATTACGTTTCCATCGGCATCGAGCACTGCAGCCGTTACACCAAACTGCCCTGCATTGGCAAGCGTTTGATTTTTCACGAACGTAGCGCGGCCGGTAGCCGGGGAAAGAAATAGCGAAAACCAGTCGTTTGGTTTATAGTCAATTCCAAGTGCCAGCGATAAATAGGCCGGAGCCATGAAATCAGAGATAACGGTGGAATCGTCGGGCAGATTAAATCCTGGCAGAAACTGCGTTCTGAAGTTCATCAAACCGGCATAGTAAAACTTGCCTTTTATTTTTCGACCGAATTTGGAATTGAGTTCAAATTTATCATCGTTTTTGGAGAGTCTTTCGGTTTTCGTCGAGATTACCCCCAAACCTCCGTCGAGAACGGTTTCGAAATAGGTTCCGTTGTTGCGATATTTCCAGAAATAGCTTCCCAAAGCTGTTGCAGAAAGCGCACTCTCGCCACCGGCAGCCCAGTTGGTGAGCGAAACCTGGTTTACGGTGAGCGTAACGAAGCCGCCTTTTTTCCAGCCGGTAACAGAGGTGTCTTCTTCGATTTTAATTTGCGCAGAAAGACTCAACGCACCGAACATGAATGCGCAGGCAAGAATTTTTTTAAGCATGTAAAAGAGGTTATTTCTGGGATTTAAGCAAATCGCGGATTTCGGCAAGCAATTGTTCTTCGGTAGAAGGCGCAGGCGGGGGCGTAGGAGCTGCCGCTTCTTCCTTTTTCAGCGAATTCATTGTTTTGATTATTGAAAACAATGAAAAAGCGATAATAGCAAAAGAAATGATGGCTTGGATGAATTTTCCGTATGCCAACGTTGCTGCGCCTACCTTCAACGATAAGCCACTAAAGTCGATTCCACCAGAAACAACGCCTATCAAGGGCATTAAAATATCGCCTACAAGCGAGTTAACAATAGTTCCAAAAGCTCCGCCGATTATTACCCCGACGGCCAAGTCTACAACATTGCCCTGCATGGCAAAGGCGCGAAAATCTTTTAAAATGCCCATAGAAAAGTGTTTAAGTGAAGCTTCAAAAATAATCAAGTTTCGATACATGCAATCTAATTCATGAAAGAAATGAAATCTGCGTGCGTGCGTTTTTTTCTTCTCTCCGGACTTTATACCTTTGTTGCCCAATCTTAAAATCATGGCAACTACACAAGACGTTTCGGTAGGTATGTTTATTCGCTTTAACGGCGAACTTTGCGTAATTACCGAATGGCAGCACCGCACACCGGGTAACCTCCGTGCATTCTATCAGGCAAAAATGCGCAACGTAAAGAATGGCAAATCGGTCGAAAACCGTTTTCGTTCGGGTGAGGAGGTAGAAATCGTTCGGGTTGAGATGCGTCCGCTGATGTTTAGCTACAAAGAAGGAAACATGCTGGTTTGTATGGACAATGAGACCTACGAGCAGATTTACATCGATGAAGTGCTGTTTGGCGATGGTGTGCGTTTCATGAAAGAGTCGATGGAGATTTACGCGGCATTTGAGGGCGACAACGTAATTTACGCCGAACCTCCAAAGCAGGTAGAGCTCGAAATTACCTATACCGAACCGGGTGTAAGAGGCGACACGGCAACAAAAACGCTAAAGCCTGCGACAGTCGAAACAGGTGCATCGGTTAATATTCCGTTGTTCATCGATATCGGAGAGAAAATCAAAATCGATACGCGCACGGGCGAATACCTCGAGCGAGTGAAATAATTAAGATTATACCTAGTGTAATAAACCCGGATGAATAAATCGTCCGGGTTTTCTTTTTTAAGTCTGCATCCATTAATCCAATAGCTTTGCGCCATGGGCGATGTTACGCTTTCGATTCCTGAATTCGGCTTTACCCTTAGGCTTATGCCCGAACGGGCTGTTTTAATTGAAGAAACGCAAGCGCTCCTGATTGCCGATCCACATTTTGGAAAATCGGCCACGTTTCGCAAAGAAGGCATCCCAATTCCGGATGAGATTTTGCAAAATGATTTGAATCGTTTGTCGAATGCCTTAATCCGCTCAAACGCAAAAGAGCTTATCATTCTGGGCGATTTTTTTCATAGCGAATTAAATTCCGAATGGGATGAGTTTCTAAAGTGGACAGAGCAATATCCTTCGCTCGATTTGAAAGTGATTCCAGGCAACCACGACAAATCGATGCTGAGTTTAATCGATTCGGCAGGCTTTCTAACCCATGATGAAATTCAGGTGGGTGAATTAACCCTGCGCCACGACCCGAGTGAAGACCTTGCAATTCCTACACTTTGCGGACACGTTCATCCTTCGGTTACACTGCGCGGGAAGGCCCGCCAATTGATGCGCTTACCGGCTTTTGTATTGCTTCAGAACACACTTGTTTTACCCGCGTTTGGTTCGTTTACCGGATTCGAAGACTTGAGCAAATCTGGTTACAGAAAGGCTTGGGTGGTGCAAGGCGACAACATCTGGAATACGAAATGAACTTGGTTCGATTCATGTTTTCGGTTTATTCACATTTTTTCTAAATCAGCTTTCTAGGTTTGATAGAATTCTAGCCCGATTTATTTGCTATTTTTACCTTTGTTCAGATAAATTATTTAATCTGTATGCGTGCTTTCAAGATTGTATGTTGTTTAATTATACTTGCGCTGTCAACCGCCTCCTTTGCTCAGACTGAGTTTGGCGAAACCTTCGGCAGTAGATTGTATGTTGGTGGAAATTTCGGCCTTGGTTTCGGAACATTCACCTCCATCGATATCTCCCCGCTGGCAGGATACAACTTCAACCGGGTGTTTTCGGCCGGAATTGGCGGAACCTATATGTACTATCAATACAGGTATGGGAATGCTTCAGAACGCGCCTCGTTTTATGGAGCCCGTGTATTTGCCCGCGCAGTTCCCCTGCCCGAAATTTTACCGAATATTTTCCTCCATGGTGAATATGAAAGCATCAACAACGAACGCTGGGTCGAAGGGCCAATCGGTAATTTTGAATTCAAACGCACCTGGACTCCGGCCGTTCCGATTGGGGTAGGACTCCGCCAAACTGCAGGGCAAAATTCCTTCTTCACCATCATGGTACTGTGGAACATGCTCGATGATGGTACACAGGCCAGCAGTATTTACGGTGGACCCTTGATTTACCGTGTTGGACTTATTGTAGGTCTTTATTAATTCGCACCGGCCGTAAAATGGAGCAAGGTGTTACGTTGTTTGCGGATGTTATTCTGCCCCTTGCTATCCCAACACCCTATTCGTACAGGGTTCCCCGCGAATTTGAAAAAAATATCGGACTGTTACAGCGCGTTGTGGTTCCGCTTGGTAAGAAAAAACGCTATGCCGGACTGGTAATCCGTATTCACTCCAACGCTCCCGAAGGCCGTGAAGCCCGATATATTGAAGATATACTCGATTTTGAGCCTCTGTTCGACGAGCGGCTGCTGCAGTTTTGGGATTGGATTGCTTCGTATTACATGTGCAGTCAGGGCGAGGTTATGCAGGCCGCATTGCCGGCATACCTCAAACTTTCGAGCGAAACGATTGTTCGTTACACCGAACCCGGTACCGATTTCGATTTCAGCACCATCAGCGATCGCGAAGCAAAGATTCTCGAAGCCCTGCGAAAAAATGGTGAACTGGATCTCGAAGATGTGGCATCAGCGGCAGGTATAAAAACCATCTTTCCGCTGCTTCAGTCTATGGCCGAAAAGAAACTGATTGTTGCCGGCGAAGAAATGCGCGAACTTTTCAAACCAAAGACTGAAGCGTATGTGACGTTTTGTGAGGCATACCGCTCCGAAGAAGTTTTAAGCAGGCTTATCGATGATCTTCGCCGCGCCCCGCGGCAACAGGAAATTATTTTGGCGATGCTGCAAACCGAAAAAGGGTATAACGAAAAACTCGAAGCCGTGGCTAAAAAAGAACTGGCAGCCCGGGTCGAATCGAGTCAGAATGCTATTCAGCAGCTTGTAAAAAAAGATATTTTGTGGATAGAGCATCGTCCGGTTAGTCGCCTCAGTGGATCTGACGCCAATGATGGAGAGCCCCAATTAAGTGAAGCCCAACTTAAGGCATACGACACCATTATGGATGGTTTTGCGGAGAACAAACCGGTTCTGCTGCATGGATTAACGGGTAGTGGCAAGACTGAAATATACATTCGCCTCATGCGCGAAGCTATTGAACGTGGCGAACAGGTGCTTTATCTACTGCCTGAAATTGCGCTTACCGCACAAATAATCAACCGCCTGCGAAAGCAATTTGGGCGACAGGTGCAGGTATATCATTCCAAATTCAGTGAAAACGAACGCATGGAGGTCTGGAATGCTGCCTGTAAAGAGGACGCAGCCATTGTAATCGGTGCGCGCTCGGCCTTGTTTCTGCCATTTAACCGACTTGGATTAATCATAGTTGATGAAGAGCACGATCCATCCTACAAGCAGCATGATCCGGCTCCACGCTATCAGGCAAGAGACGCTGCTATAGTAAGAGCAAAAATCCATGGCTGCCCGGTGTTACTCGGAAGCGCCACGCCTTCGGTAGAGTCCTACTTTCATGCCCAAAGCAATAAATATCAACTTGTTACGCTAAAAGAACGTTTCGGCGGCGCGGTATTGCCCGATGTTGTAATCGCCGATTTGAAGGAAGATACCCGCAAACGACGCATGGAAGGCATTTTCAGCAAAACCTTAATTCAGGAGCTCGAGAAAACGAAGGCTGCCGGTAAACAGAGCATCCTGTTTAAGAATCGCCGCGGGTTTGCACCAATGCTCGAATGCTTCAGCTGCAAATGGGTTCCGAATTGTGTTTCGTGCGATATCAGTCTTACCTACCACAAAGCCGTTCATCAGCTCAAATGCCATTATTGCGGCTACACGCTAAATGTTCCCGGTCAATGCGCCGACTGCAAATCGACCGATATGCGTATGAAAGGTTTCGGCACCGAAAAGATTGAAGAAGAATTGGGAGCTATTTTGCCCGACTTGCAGGTGGCGCGCATGGACCTCGATACCACGCGTTCGAAATACGCACACCATAAGTTAATCGAAGATTTCGAGGAAAAACGCATTGACGCGCTGGTAGGAACGCAAATGGTGAGTAAAGGACTCGATTTTGGCGATGTGCATCTGGTCGCAGTGCTCAATGCTGATGCCATGATTCATTATCCCGATTTTAGGGCACACGAACGTAGTTTTCAGTTGCTTACACAGGTGGCAGGACGTGCCGGAAGACGCAAGGAGCCCGGACTCGCGCTAATTCAAACCTGGGATCCCGAACATCCGGTATTGCATTGGGTTCGAACTGCCGATTATGCAAGCTTTTTTAGGGCCGAACTTCATGAGCGGAAACTCTTTGCCTATCCGCCCTACACGCGCTTGATTCAACTGTGCATCCGGCATGAATCGGCGCAGGAACTCGATAAAGCTGCCGAATTTCTGGGGCAATTGTTGCGCGAATCGTTTGGTAACAGAGTGCTCGGTCCCGAATACCCACCGGTGAGCAAGGTGCGCAATTTGTTTCAGAAAAATATCCTGCTGCGGATGGAAGCCGAACTATCGCCGGCAAAAGTTAAAATGCGTATCGCTCAAATAATACCACGATTTTACAGCGAATTCCCATTAAAAGGAATACGCGTTATTGTGGATGTTGATCCGTCTAATTAGTTAATTCATATCACTAGAATTAGTGATTGAACAGCTATGTTTGCCAAATTAGATTTGTGCCAACCGAACCAACAATGCTAAAGCAATTTCTATTTATAGCTTTTTTCTTCCTTTTACATCTTGGCTTGAGCGCACAGGATTTGGAAACAATCGGAAAGGAAAAGCCGATTCGATTCAATGGAGGCCTTGCATTAGGTGCTAATTTCTATCATGTTGAGGGCATCGAGCCACGTTCAAAACCCTTTTTGTGGAGTATAAATGGCTCGCCAACAGTTACCCTTTTCGGAATTAGTTTTCCGTTTTATTTTAACATCGGCGCGCAAAATCGTTCGTTTGCTCAACCCTTCAATCAGTTTGGGGTTAGTCCGAAATACAAATGGCTTACACTGCATGCTGGTTGGAGGAGCCTCAATTATTCGAACTACACCTTGGGAGGCTTGGTTATGCTGGGAGGTGGATTTGAAATGAAGCCCGGCATCTTCAGACTTTCGGCAATTGCAGGCAGATTAAATAAAGCCGTTCGGGAAGATTCTACACAAAAGAATTTTGGATTTCCTCCTTCGTACAAACGGATGTGTTATGCCGGGAAGATAGGAATCGGGAACGACCGGACCTTTCTCGATTTTATTGTGCTTAAGGCCAAAGATGACTCGAGCAGCTACACCGATGCTCCCAGTACCTTGCGTCCGCAGGAGAATTTGGTTGTCGGACTAAACGGCAAGGCGATGATATTAAAACATGTTCAACTGGGCATGGATGTGGCAGCTTCGGCATACACGCGCGATCAAAAACTCGATAGTATAAATGATCCACTGTTAAACAGATTCAGTTTTTTCAGACCAAACGCTTCTTCGCAACTATTGTTTGCGGGGAATGTCTACATCGGTTATGTTTCGCGTTTTGTGAACCTCAAATTGAATTACCGACGGGTTGACCAGGACTTTAAGTCAATGGGTGCATTTATATTCCAGACCGATGTGGAAGCCTACACCGTTGAGCCATCGTTTAACATGCTAAAAGGTAAAGTGCGTGTTTCGGGGAGCATTGGACTGCAGCGCGATAATTTGCTGCGAAACAAACTGGTTACCACCGACCGAACCATTGGCTCGGTAAATTTGAGCATTCAGGCTACGAAACATTACGGTTTCGATATTCAATACGGCAATTACGGAATTGCTCAGCGAGCAGGGATAATTCCGGTGAACGACACCACACGGCTGGCTCTTGCCAATCAGAATTTTACACTGATAAATCGCTATACCAAGGCCGATAAATCGCGTTCATTCGGCGTTATTGGCTTACTGATGTATCAGAACCTCACGAGCCTAAACGAATTTCAAAAAGATTTAATTGGCAATACGGTGATGGTTGGAAATCTAAATTTTAACTATGGACTGCCAACTTCAGGAACAAGCTATTCGGCGGGGCTAAATTTCTCACAGACCGAATTCAACCAGGGGCTTGCAAGGCAGTTCGGGCCAACACTCGGAGTATCGCTCGCCTTCTTCAAGAAGAAACTTAACACCTCATTGGGAATGGGCTTTATGAGCAATCAGTTTGCGGGCGATAATTCGGGATTAACCATCAACAGCAACATCAATTTAAATTACCGCATCACGAAAGGACACAGTTTTATATCGAGTTTACGTGTAACACACAATACCGCCGACACTCCGGTTGCAAATCCGTTTACCGAGTTCTGGATGAGTGCCGGATATCAATTTAATTTCTAATGCCATGAATACAAAACGTTTGAAAAAAGAATTGAACAGATGTATCGCATTGATTTGCTACATGCTCCTTAGCATTGCTGTGAAGGCGCAGGATGTTCCATTGATTGTGAATGTAACGATCCTTCCGCCCTATTCAACAGATGTTTCGGTATATCTTGGGGCTGCCGATCAGACCGCAATAAGCATTACCAATCCCAATTTGGTTGCAAAGCGATTTTTTCTCGCTGGTAGCATCACCAACCTTGCCAGCGGGCAGAGTATTGTGATTCCAGCCAATCAGAATCCTGGGGTTCCGCCAATCGTAGTTGAGGCTGGGGCAACTTTAAATCTGGCAGGAACAGAATTGCAGCAGTATTTCAACTCCAATTCACTTCAGTTGAATGGCATTTCGCAACAGGAGCTTATAAATGGTAATGTACCCGAAGGTATTTACCAGTTGTGCCTACAGGCAATCGATTACGAAACACTGCAAGCCCTCTCATTAGGAGAACCGCTTGGTTGCAGCTTGCCCTTTCCGGTAATTTTTGTGCAGCCTCCCATTACAATTGCACCTGCCTGCAGTTCGGAGGTTGTTTCTACAAATCCTCAAAACATTATGTTTACGTGGACGCCACCTATCGGCATTTTGCAGGGTTCAAACCTCCAATACCGAATTAAGGTGGCCGAACTTCCCGAAGGCGGAAATCCTCTACAGGTGCTGCAATCCACCACAACACCTCTTGTAATTGATTCAACATTTAATACTTTTTACTTTCTCTCCTCATTAAGTCCGCAGTTGCAACCGGGCCGAGAGTTCGTATGGCAGATTACGGCACGCGATCTTAACGGACAGCTTGTTTTTTCGAACCAAGGGCAAAGCGATGTCTGCACCTTCACGCTTGCATTACCATTTGGCGTTGGTCCAGTTCAGGCAAGTTTGGCCTATCCTAAACCCGGAACGCGGATTCCGTTTCGCAATGCACCTTTGGTTGCGCGCTTCGATCCTTTGGTGGAATCGTTCAGAGGTTATTTTGCCGAAACCAATTTGTTAAGTCCTGCGGGACAGGATTTGAATCAGACGCAGCAAAACTGGCCGGCGGGCAGAGAGGCATTCATGGATCAGCAGCTAACATCCACGCCAATTTTGGAGCAAATGCTGCATATTTCGGTTGGCAGGAATCTCCGTCTTTCGCCCGGTTCGGGCACGTTTGGACGGGGCGAGTTGCATACCGTACTGAGCGATATCCGATTCAGTAAGGACGATGGTACCGAGCAGCAGGCAAACCTTTCGGGCTCGTTCGAAGCGGGCATGCCGAAGCCCAAGCTGGTTGTGCCGGTTCGAGACACAACGCTGCAAAACCACATTGTTACGTTGAAGTTCAACGCCGATAACTTTCCGCCCTTGGTAGCAGGTCAGAATTATCTGCTTCCGCCCCCCGATATTCAAAAGAGTTTAACCGGAACCGATCCCTACCTTTTCGTGGCACAAATCGAGGAACAATATAAACTCGAGATTGCGCGTAATGCCGATTTCGATTCTGTCATTAAAACG
>CANMGM010000077.1 GCA_947497195.1 Bacteroidota bacterium | reverse complement strand
GGCTATTTCTTCGATACGGTGCATTTTCCGCCGGTTATAGCGCGTTTCCCCTTTCGTGGCCGCGGGATGTACCGCATCAGCGGAAAAGTGAGCGAGGAGTTCGGCTTTTTCAGTGTCGAGACGGTTTCGATGGAGAAGATTCCGTATAAGGCGCGGGGGTATTAAATTGAGTGATTAGCCGGAAAAACCGAAAGAATTAGCGATTCCTCGGGATGACGCCAAGGTTATAAACAAAATGGATTACCAAACTTATAACATGGATAAAAATCTTTAATAACCTAGCGCAGGAAGTCGCGATGAAAAATTATTAGCGTATTTCTTCCAGTTTCGATATATAACCTTAGGAGGCATCCTTAGGTAAAACTTCACGAGGAGAATAATCGTTATATTTGTGTGAATGTCGAACCCAATAAAGACGCAAATCTATGATGTCCTTTCAGGAAAGAGCGAAGTTAGGAATGGAAAAGTTATCCAAGCAATCGCCGGTTACCTTAGACAAAGCCAAAAAACAAGCACAAACGCTAAAGGAACAAAGCGTTACAAAGAACAAGAAAAGGAGGAATTAGACTGTTACATTACCAATAACAATCTATGGATTAACGATATAGACTTTAAAAAATACATTAGTGGATTCATTTTTACCTAACACCTCAGTTCAGACTTAGTTTTGCGGAACTGCTAAAGAAATGGAAGAATATGAACGTGCAGGAACATCAACCGCAACATCAGGGAATGTAACCGTTCGAAACACCACAACTTGCAATTAAGACTAGGCTACGCAATAGAATTGTTGAATTAGCTGGAAGATTGACTGCATATTCAATTCCTAAGGCTTAGCACAAATGACCACAACAGGGTTCACGCAGCAGAACTTGGATATTGTTTAATGGAATCAAGTTCAATTTTTCGTTGGATAGATTCCTGTTCAATATCGTAATCATCCTGAAGTCCAAGCCAGAATTTAGCACTGGTTCCCAAAAATTTTGAGAGCCGCAGGGCTGTGTCGGCTGTAATTCGACGCTTCCCCTTGATGATTTGCGATATCCTCGTCTGCGGAATTGCAATCTCCTTTGAAAGCCTGTAAGCACTAATATTAAGTGGTTTTAGAAACTCTTCCTGCAGAACTTCGCCCGGATGAATGTTTTTAAGCTTTTCCATTTCAATTATTTAGTTGTGGTAATCAATAATTTGAACATCTTCGGCATTTGCATTTAGCCATTTGAATGTAATTCGGAATTGATCGTTTATTCGAATTGAATAAAACTCATTTAAGTCACCCTTCAATTTTTCAAGTCGGTTCGATGGCGGAATTTTTAAATCAAATAAGTCCTGTGCATTGTTAAGCATACGGAGTTTCCTTCTTCCAATCTCCTGAATTTCGATTGGTAACCCTTTAACTCTATCGCCATCCCAAATTTTAGACGTTTGTTTATCGCCAAACGAGATTATCATTGAATAATGAATTTTACTAACGCTAAAGATAAGCAAATATTTTACATTCGGTTTGAACAATAAAATTTAAAAAAGGTAGGGATTAAGCAGTTATGGAGATTGAATTGAATTTAGGAATGTAGCAATTCCCTCACCCCTATTAATCAAAACTCAAACTGCATATTCCTGGCCCCACGTAGCATATTTGAACAGATGAATGCTTATCAGTGAGTGAATTTCCAGGCCCATTTTGCAAGCAATACGAAATCCGTCACCGGCACCTCACCAATATGCAACACGTAACGCAGTATTTTCTTAACATTCCTGCGTTGAATAGAAAATATGAAATCAAATCGAATTGGGACGAATCTCTCGCTTAGATTTTATAATTTTGGCAAACTCTTCAGGTAAACCATGTCATCGCCCGCCAAATACATTTTCGTAACCGGTGGGGTAGCCTCCTCCTTAGGAAAGGGAATTATTTCTGCTTCCTTGGCCAAATTGCTTCAGGCCAGAGGTTACTCTGTTACCATTCAAAAATTTGATCCCTATATCAATGTCGATCCGGGCACGCTCAATCCTTACGAACATGGCGAATGTTATGTTACCGAAGACGGTGCCGAAACCGATCTCGACCTTGGGCATTATGAACGTTTCCTCAATGTACCTACATCGCAGGCCAATAATGTTACCACCGGTCGAATCTACAAAGAAGTAATAGAAAAGGAACGCCGTGGCGATTATCTTGGTAAAACAGTGCAGATAATTCCGCACATTACAGATGAAATTAAGCGTCGCATGAAACTCCTAGGAGAAAGTGGTCGCTATGAATTTGTAATCACCGAAATAGGTGGTACTGTTGGCGATATCGAGTCGCTGCCTTATATCGAATCCATTCGGCAACTGAAGCTGGAACTTGGCTCACATGATTGCATGGTAATTCACCTTACACTCATCCCCTTTTTATCTGCTGCCGGAGAGTTAAAAACCAAGCCCACGCAGCACTCCGTGAAAATGTTCCTTGAACAGGGTGTTCAGCCCGATATTCTGGTTTGCCGCACCGAGCACGAATTGAGCAAAGAGTTAAAACGCAAAATCGGCTTATTCTGCAACGTAAACGAAGAGTCGGTAATTGAATCCTGCGATGCCCCTTCGATTTACGATGTGCCGCTACTCATGGAAAAAGAGGAACTCGATAAAGTGGTCCTCAAAAAATTGGGAATGCCTTACCAGGAAATGCCCGATTTATCGAATTGGAAAGACTTTTTGTTCCGACTGCGTAATCCGAAACACGAAGTTGAGATTGGCATTATCGGCAAATACATCGAACTAAAAGATGCGTATAAGTCTATTGCCGAGTCATTCATACATGCAGGCGCCTACAATTTATGTCAGGTAAAACTGCGGTGGATTCATTCCGAAGACCTAGAAGAATCGAGCATACCCGAATTGCTTTCAGGCTTAGCCGGAATTCTTGTAGCACCTGGCTTTGGAGAACGCGGCATCGAAGGGAAAATTTCGGCCATTCGTTTTGCACGCGAGAATGCCATCCCGTTTTTAGGAATCTGCCTAGGGATGCAGTGCGCAGTAATTGAATTTGCACGCAATGTTTTGGGCTTAAGCACCGCCCATTCGACCGAGATGAACCCCAACACCGATGCACCGGTTATTCATCTTCAGGAAGGTCAGAGAAACATAACACAAAAAGGTGGTACCATGCGCCTGGGTGCCTATCCATGTCGTATTGCCGAAGGAAGTAAAGCCTGGATGGCCTATCATCGTGCGGAAATTTCTGAGCGACACCGCCACCGTTACGAATTTAACAATGAATATCTGAAGCAGTTCGAAACATCGGGCATGCTTGCTTCTGGAGTAAATCAGGAACAGGGACTGGTTGAAATTGTCGAGATACCTGCACATCCTTGGTTTATTGGGGTACAGTTTCACCCCGAATACAAGAGTACGGTCGACAATCCGCATCCCTTGTTTATCGATTTCGTGAAGGCAGCGTTGGAACGCAGCAGACGTGTTCACGAGCGCGCTACAGAGGCAATTTAAACCGCACACCTGCATTTCGAAGCACGAGCTTCTGGCTTCTTCTGGGTTCATGGCATTGCATACTACATGTACGCAAATAGATTCCAAGAATTCGCAAACAAACCACTAAAACCTGAGCCGAATCTGTACCCTAAAGTCAGATTTTACCGGCCCTTGCGTTTCGGTTAGGCCCGATCCTGAACTTGTTTGGTCGGTGTAAAAGAAACGAGCATACCGCACCCAGATGTCGATGTTGCGCCCCAGATTGTATTCGAGGTTGATGTACGCCCTCGATCCTTTATTGAAATAGGCCGGGATTGAAAACGAATACAGCATGTCGTTTTCGTAGGCATAAACACGTGGATTGTAGCCATCGGTGCGGAACAAGGCATAACGCACCGAAAAACTCAAGGGCATCGACATTGGCTTAAAAATCACATCCTGTAAGGCAACATAGCCTTCTTCAATACGTCCATCACCGGGAAAAAAACGCACGTATTCGATTCGGTTGCGTAATTTGAAGGATGGCGATACTTTGTAAATGATATCGTATCGGTAATTCTGCTGCATCTGGTCAATAGGATAATCGATCACTTCTTCGAAATCTGCCGTGGTGTTGCGCGCCCTGATGCGTTGGCGAAACCGCACGTACATGTCCATCGTTTTTGATGGCGTGTAGTTTAACTGAGCCAATCCGTCGTAACCGGTTGTGGGCGCATCAACTAAATACCGAAGCCAAGGATAGCGCCACTGGTCGAAATATGCGTTGAAATTTATGCCTTTTGCAGGCCGCATGTTGATGCCTACCATCAAGCCGTTTTCGTTGATGGAACGCGAGCCTTCGGCGATGGATGCCGAATAGATTACCTGATAATCGCGGGCAAATCGGCGGTTTAGTACCGAAAACGAAAGGCGTGGATCGAGACTCACAATGCACCCGGCCGTTGCTGCCATGCCGCCGTTTTTGCTGCGGGATGCTTCACCGAAGAAGTTGAAATTGCGGAAGATGTAATTGAAATCGACGCCCACATTCTGGTTGTGACGCCCCGAAAATTCGAACTGATTGTAGGGCGATGGGCTCCGCGTAAGATCGGCCGAATAGGAGAAATCGGCGAAGGTAAAGCCTATTTGCAGGTTGTCGGCTTTATAGCGGAGATGGGTGCCCCAGGCCTGTTCGGTGATATTGGCCTTATCTTCGAGTTCGCCTGGTGTGCGGTGCAAGCCGCTCAAATTAAAGTTCGTAAAGGCCTGCAAGTCCTGACTCAGCGAGTCACCTGCCGATGCATTGGAATTTAAAGCTTTGCGTGAGGCGAAGGCCGTAATCTCGAATTTCCAAAAGGCCCAGGTTGCGCCAGCTCCTCGCAAAAATAAATTCTCGTTGATTGAAGTATATGGGCGCAATCCAAGGCCCGATCGCTTAATGTTCAAGGCATCTGAAGTTTTACCAAAACCGAAGCCCGTCCAACAGGTTAAGCCCTGTCCGAACTGCGCCTGGAAGTCGCCAATGGTGAGTGCTTTGAGTCGACCAATATTCCGCAAGGCGAAGTGTGCCGAATAAAAATCGAAGCCCTGTTTCTGCGTTCCGCGGAAAAACTCTTCTCCGGCATCCTTCTCGGCAGTGATGCCAAACGAAACATTGTTGCTATACCGAAAACGGTAGCGAGCAAATACACGTTGCGGACTTCCCAGATACCGCGCATTCGGATTCTCTGCTAACTCGGCCGAATCGACCGTCGTGAAGCCTTTTTGTTGTTCGATTCCCTGCGAAACACGCATCATAACTTCCTGACGAGCATATTTGAATACATCCTTCACCGAAATATTCAGGCGGTTCAAATCGCGCGACACTTTCACAAATGGCAGCATCTGATAAATCAGCGCCAGATCAAATCCTTCGACCGCTTGCAGTTCATAAATCGACAATAGTTTGCCATATTGGTTGCGGTGACGAATTAAGGCAGCGATCTGAAAATCGCTGAGCAGATACAGTTGTTGAAGCTCTTCGGCAGTGGCCGTATTGAGCTCGAGCGGGTGATCTTTATAATAGTTCAGCGCATCGAAAATGGTGGTAAAGTCGATGTCTTCGCTCGAGTTTTCGGCGATGGTTTCAATTTTCCGCTCAATAAAGTTATCGGTTTTCGGATCGGGAATTACCTGCTGGGCAAACCCGGCAGTTACAAGCAGAAAAAATAGAAGTGCGAAAATTGGAACGCGCATGCCTGATTAGGGATTAAACGTAATTCCGAATTGCGGCGTAAATCCAAGTACGGGATGAAAGCTGCCCGCCATGTCGATCTGGAACTTCTTTAGTACCAATCCAAACCCAAAGCTTGACGTTCGCGGATTACCGCTAACCCCTGCGCGCAAAACCAAAACCGAGACAGGTTTGTATTCGATTCCCGCCTTGAAAACCGGCTTCGTATTGAGGCTTTGTTCTACCTCGCTGCACGCAAACACCTGATCCGAAAAACGGTAACGGGCACCGAAGCGAACCATCGAAGGCACACGCTCATTGCCTGTTTCGGTGATGCGTTGTTCATTGGGATTGAAAACTTGTGCGCCGAGCACCAGATTACGGCCGAATGCATAGGTGGCACCGACCGTTGCGGTAAACACCGATTTTTGTCCGTAATACTCCGAAAAACGAAACCCTATATAATTGAACTGCATTCCAATGCGCAGGTGATCGCCGAAAGCGCGCGCATACGTCAATCCCGCTTGTTGCTCTGAATAAAGCGTATATCCGAAGGTGCGGATGTTTAATCCCACTGCATTTTTTCCAAACGGAAGTGCAAAGGCTCCGGCACGCAAGCCCATTTCGGGAACACCGAAGCGGTTTTCGTAATACACACCAGCCGAAAGTTTGCTGAGTGATGCTATTCCGGCCGGATTATGAAACACCGACCACACATCGCCCAGTGTAACCGAGGCATGCGCCAATCCGGCAGAACGCGCACCGACCGGCAAAAACTCTCCACCAGCAATCGCAATTCCCTGATTAAGAAAACCAAAAACGAGGAACAGGAAATGATAGTACCCTTTTTTCATAGGGCAACAAGTTACCAAAATGAATGATTTACAGTGTATCTCAGCAGTTAAATTTCAGCATTTCGCTGATACTTGAAATTCAGCTTTTTCGGCTCGTCGAGTGTGTTCATTACTTTTTTCTCGAGTTCGGAACGGTAGGCATCCATTCGATCGGCAATGTGCGATTCGGAAGCTCCGAGGATGCGCAAGGCAAGCAAGCCAGCGTTGGCGGCTCCATTGAGTGCGACGGTTGCGACAGGAATTCCGGAAGGCATTTGGAGAATCGACAAGACCGAATCCCAGCCGTCGATGGAATTGGAACTTTTTATGGGCACGCCAATAACCGGCAAGGATGTGAGCGAAGCGACCATACCCGGCAGATGTGCTGCACCACCTGCTCCGGCGATAATCACTTCTATGCCGCGTTCGCGAGCCGACTTGGCATATTCGACCATGCGCTCGGGAGTGCGGTGGGCCGATACGATGGTGATTTCGAACGGCACTTCGAACAACTCGCATTGTTCGGCTGCAGCCTGCATTGTTGGTAAATCGCTGCTGCTTCCCATGATGATTCCGATGCGTGCTTTGCTCATAGTTTATTGTGATTTTACCGTTAAAATGGATTGTACTTTTCGGGCGATTTCCTTTGCCAAAGCTGTTGTTGTTGCCGTAACCGTAACGTGTCCCATCTTGCGCATGGGCTTGGTTTGCTTCTTTCCGTAAAGATGAATATGCACACCGGGTAATGCGGCCGCTTCGGCAAGTCCATCGTACCATACCGAGCCCGAATAACCGGGTGCTCCGAGCAGGTTGAGCATCACCGCGGCCTGAATTATATTGGTATTTCCAGGAGCCCATCCGGCAACAGCCCGAAAATGTTGGTCGAACTGGCTGGTAGCATTGCCTTCGATTGTATGATGGCCTGAATTATGCGGACGCGGAGCAATTTCGTTGATCAGAATATTTCCTTGCGTATCGAGAAAAAATTCGATGGCCAGCAAACCGATGAAATCGAGCTTTTTAACCAGTTTAAGCGCGATATCGTTGGCATGCTGAAGCAAATCGTTGGGAAGATCAGAGGGTGAAGAAAGGAATTCGACCAGGTTGGCCTCGGGATGAAATTCCATATCCACAGCGGGGAATAAGGCTGTTGAACCATCCTGATGCCTTGAAACAAGCACTGCAAATTCGGTTTGAACACCAACCAGCTTCTCGACCACCATGGGTGCATCGAAAGCAAGATGGCATTGCGAGCGATCGGCAATGTGCGTAACGCCTTTTCCATCGTAACCCGAAGTACGTAACTTCACGAAACAGGGAAACCAATCATCGCCAAGGGCGGAAAGTTCCTGATTGTTGGCTGCGAGTTTAAAATCGGATGAAGGCAAATCGGTGTTCAGGTAAAATTCCTTTTGCAAGCCTTTATCCTGAATCATTCGTAAAATGTGCGGTTGGGGAAATACCTTTTTACCCTCGGTTTGAAGTTGTTCGAGCGCTTCGGTGTTTACATGTTCTATTTCGACGGTTATGACATCGACTGTTCGACCAAAGTTTATCACCGAATCGAAATCGTTGAACGAGCCGCAGGTAAATTCTGTAGCCAAGTTGGAGCAGGGTGCGTTGGGGTCTGGATCAAGCACGCACACCGATGCATCGTATGATAGCGCATTTTGCAAAAACATGCGTCCGAGCTGGCCTCCGCCTAAAATTCCGATGCGCGGAACAGAAACATTTCGGTTCATGGCTCAAATATACCATCAAGCGATTAGAATTTCTATTTTTACCGCATGAAAGATGGGCAGGAAATCGTCATCGGATTGCATCGGTTTGAAGTTTACCTTGCTGCGCAAGAGATTGAGAAGCGCATCGAAGCACTGGCGGAAACGATAAATGCCGAATACGCCGGAAAGAAATTGTTGTTCCTTAGCATCCTGAACGGGTCGTTCATGTTTACGGCCGATTTATTGAAGAAAATCAGTCTTCCCTGTGAAGTGAGCTTTGTGAAAGTTTCTTCCTACTCAGGTACCGATAGCAGTGGTGCGATAAAAGAGTTAATTGGGCTCGACCGAGAGATTGTAGGATACGACGTTGTGATTGTTGAAGACATTGTAGATACAGGCCGCACGATGGATTCGATTTGTAAAAGTCTGAAGGATAAACAGGCGGCATCGCTATCCATTTGTACCTTGCTCGATAAGCCGGAGCGCAGAGAAGTAGAAGTGCAGGTTAAGTACATCGGATTTTCGATTCCCGACCGCTTTGTAGTGGGCTACGGATTGGATTTGGATGGATTTGGCAGAAACTTACCCGATATTTATCAATTGAAACATACTGAACATGCTTAACATCGTTTTATTTGGGCCTCCCGGCGCAGGAAAAGGAACACAATCGGCGATGCTGGTTGAGAAATACATGCTTAATCATTTATCGACCGGCGACTTACTGCGCGGGGAGATTGCTGCAGGAACAGCTTTGGGGCTCGAGGCTAAAAAGCTTATGGATCAGGGCGTATTGGTACCGGATGAAATTGTGATTGGCATGATTCGTTCGAAGCTGGATCAGAATCCGGATGCCAAGGGTTTTATTTTCGATGGATTTCCGCGTACAGTTGCCCAGGCCGAAGCACTTGATAATTTGTTGACGGAAAAAAGTACCGGCATTACATGCATGCTTGCGCTCGAAGTGAACGAGGCCGAACTAGTGAAGCGCTTGTTGCACCGAGGAAAAGATTCGGGCCGTAGCGACGATCAGGATGAATCGATCATTGCGAACCGAATCAGAGAATACAATGCGAAGACAGCACCACTGGCAAACTATTATGCCGCACAGAACAAATTTAAGGGTATCAACGGAATCGGAGAAATTGATGCGATATTCAATTCCTTGTGTGAGGCAATTGGTTAATTGAGATTTGTAATCGCTGCGAACCTTCAGCGATGGTGGTTTGCTGTG
>CANMGM010000076.1 GCA_947497195.1 Bacteroidota bacterium | reverse complement strand
GGCGTTTTGTCGATGCATTGTTCGGCAAATGTTGGTAATGATGGAGATACAGCCGTTTTCTTCGGTCTTAGCGGAACAGGCAAGACTACATTGTCTGCCGATCCCGATCGCCGCTTGATTGGCGATGATGAGCATGGTTGGTCGGCCGATTCAGTATTCAATTTCGAAGGCGGATGCTATGCAAAATGCATCGATCTCACTGCCGAAAAGGAGCCCCAGATTTACAATGCCATCCGCTTCGGAGCATTGCTCGAAAACACCAATTATCACGCTGGTACGCGTAATGTCGACTATTCGAATATCGAAAAAACAGAAAACACCCGCGTTGCTTACCCAATCTACCTCATCGATAATATTATGTCGCCATCGCGTGGTGACGTTCCTAAAAACATCTTCTTCCTAACAGCCGACGCTTTCGGTGTTTTGCCGCCTATTTCAAAATTAACACCCGAGCAGGCGATGTACCATTTCATTTCCGGCTACACTGCAAAAGTTGCTGGAACCGAAGTAGGAATTACCGAACCACAAGTAACGTTTTCGGCCTGTTTTGGCAAAGCTTTCCTTCCCCTCCACCCTACTCGATATGCAGAGTTATTGGGTAAAAAATTGAAGGAAACGAACGTGAATGTTTGGTTGGTAAATACAGGCTGGTGCGGTGGACCATACGGAATCGGAAGCCGCATTAAATTGAAATACACACGCGCCATGATTAGTGCTGCATTGCAGGGCAAACTCGATCATGTTGAATACAAACAAACGCCTTTCTTCGGGCTTCACACTCCGGTTGCCTGTCCTGATGTTCCTAGCGAATTGCTATTTCCACGTAATGCGTGGGAAAACAAAGCACTCTTCGATCAAAAGGCATCAGAATTGGCAGAGCGCTTCATTCGCAATTTTGAGCAATATGCCAACTTTGCAAATGATGAAATTAAAGCTGCAGCACCAAGGGTAGAGGCCATTGCCTAAGCTTTTTTTGTTTGTTCGAACAAATAAATCTGGTAGTATTTAACCGAGTACTTGAATTTGAGGTTGGAGCATGTTTATCTTTAAACATTTACATGTTTCAAGGCATGCATTTTAATCTTTGAATACAAGTCGTTTTGTTCCAAGGGTTTGGTAACAAAATCATTCATGCCCGATTCCATTACTTTCTTCCGTGTTTCGGGAAAGGCATCGGCCGTTAAGGCAATGATCGGTATCTCAGGATTACGTGCTCGATTTGTACGATCGCGAATGAATGCCGTGGCTTCGTAACCGCTCATCACCGGCATCTGCAAATCCATCAGCACCAGTGCATAGTCATTTTCTTGCAATAAGTTTACTGCCTGCAGGCCATCGTCGGCAAAATCTACCTTGATGTTCCACAATTCCAATACCTGATTCGCTACAAACTGATTCATCGGGTTATCTTCTACAAGCAGCACGCGCATCCCCTCGAAATCGCGCTTTTCAAGCAGATCGGCAACCATGTCTGAAATATCGCCTGCCGATTCAGTCACGCCTTTATTAAGTTCCAAAACGAAACTGAATGTTGTTCCTTTGCCAACTTCCGAATTGAGTGAAATTACACCGCCCTGCATTTCGACGAGTTGCTTGGTTATTGCAAGTCCGAGTCCGGTGCCACCAAATCGGCGCGTTATATCTGTGTAAGCCTGAGTGTAAGACTCAAACACATGCGCCAGTTTATCTTTTGGAATACCAATGCCGGTATCGCTCACGCTGAATTCTAAACTTACAGAATCTTTTTTCTGCTTAACCAGTTGAATACCAAGGCTTACATAACCTTCTTTGGTAAACTTAATGGCATTACTTAACAGGTTGAGTAAAATTTGGTTCAATCGGAAAGGATCTCCTGAAAGGAATTGCGGAACTCGTTCATCGATGTTCACTTTAAGTCCAATGCCTTTTTCTTCGGCTTTGAATACAAACGTTTTACGAATCTCATGCACTTTCGAATACAAGTCGAAATTGATTTGTTCGAAGTCTATTTTACCCGATTCAATTTTTGAGAAATCAAGGATATCGTTAATGATTACAAGCAGATTATCGGCCGAATACTTGATTGATTTGAGATTTTCGAGTTGTTTTTCGCTAAGATTTTCCTTGAGTAAAAGCTCTGATAGTCCAATGATTGCGTTCATCGGCGTCCGAATCTCATGGCTCATGTTGCTCAGAAATTCTGATTTCGCCTTCGCCGTTCGTTCGGCTTCGAGCTTCGATTCCAGTATTTCCCACTCGGTTCGCTTGCGTTCGGTGATATCTTTTCCATACACCACAACACCCGAAACACTGCTATCGGCTGCAGTTATCGGACTGAACATAAAGTCGTAGTAATTGTGAATGCCTTCGGGTGTACCAAACTCTTCTGTAATGCTCACATGTTCGCCACCGAGTGTTTTCTTAAGCGAAGCGATGAGCAAGTTCAGATTTTCATGCGATTGGAAGGTTTCCGTAATTGAAGATCCAATTTCTGGGGCTCTTCCAAGTAATTCAATGGTAGTGTTGCGAAAAACGGAATTAAATGCAGTGAAACGCAGGTCACGGTCGACCGAAAACACCATGGCGTTGGTACTTTCGAGAATCGCATTGAGCTTTGCATTGTTTTCGATGAGCGCTCGTTCGGCCTGTTGTTTTTTCAGTTCGGCCTCACGCAAACGCAGGCCCGCACGAATAATTTTTGAAAGCGATTCGCTGGTTAATTCATTCTTGGGGAAATAATCGAATGCGCCGGCCTTCATCATTTCGACTGCGATTTTTTCATCGCCTTGTGACGTCAGAATTGCAATCGGTGAAAGAACACCAAGGCTTTTAAATCGCTTGAGTAGCGCCAATCCATCGGTTCCCGGCATCTGATAATCGAGAAAAACAAGATCGAATTCATCTTCCTGAATGATTTCAAGTGCTTTTGTGGCTTGATTGCAATGACGAAGCGTATAATTTATGCCCGATTTCTTCAATGCACGGTCAAATGCCATCGCATCAAATTCATCGTCATCAACTAAAAATAGTCTGAGTGTTAAATCCTGATTCATTGTGTGTGTATGCCTTCTTTTTTGGAGAAGGCAGTTGTGATACGGAAGAATCAGGCAGGGGTTTCAAAAATCTCAGCCCGGATATTCACATAATGTCCAGTAATTTTTCAGAATCGATACGGCACTTACAAAATTCTCCATCGACAGGGGTTTGAGGATGTATCCCGCTACATTTAAATTGTATGCATCCACTTTATCTTTGTCTTCGTTCGAGGTTGTCATCACAAACACCGAAATATTTTTAAGTATACCGTCGTTTCGCAACTCATGCAGAAACTCGATTCCACCCATGCGCGGCATATTGAGGTCGAGCAAAATAATACGCGGAATCGGAATTGGTGCATGACCATCGGCACCACGCAGCATTGATAAAGCTTCTATTCCATTGCCTGCATGGTAGAGTGGATTGGTGAGGTTGTTTTTCTGGAACGCGCGTTTTACATTCATTACATCCACTTCGTCGTCTTCTACGAGAAGGATATTGATCATTTTATCGCTCATTACACCTTAGATTAATTCAACAATTTTCGACACTTCTTGCTTTGGTAAAGTAAAGCAAAATTTCGCTCCCTTGCCTTTCTCGCTTTCGACCCACACTGTACCGCCCTGCTCTTCTACAATTTTTTTCACGATTGCCAAGCCAACGCCAGTACTTTCAACTACATCGCGCGCTTGCAAGGTCTGGAAGATGACGAATATTTTCTGATGGAATTCGGGTTCTATTCCAGGTCCATTGTCGGCAACGCTGAAATAATAGTGCGAATCTTTCTCTTCTGCTTCGATGGTAATTTCAGGGTTTGGATTGCTATTGTATTTAACTGCGTTGCTAATGAAATTAGAGAATACCTGCTCAAGCGAAATTTTCTCTGCAATAACATGCGGTAGATTTTTTGAATAATGAATCCTAAAATTTTCGGGTGGCGCCAGGTTTTGAATGATGTCGGGCAGGAAAAGATTCATGTCGATATCGGAAAGCTCATTTTTTACCCTACCTGCACGCGAGTACTGCAGAATTCCGTTAATTAGCGCTTCGAGCCGTAAAATCCTTCCACGTAGCATGTCGAAGTTTTTCTTGGTACCGGCTTCCATTATACCTTCCAGGTCTTCTTCAATCCATACCGAGAGGTTATTGATGGCCCGCAACGGCGCTTTCAAATCGTGCGAAACGATATAGGCAAACTGATCGAGTTCTTTGTTGATTTTTTCGAGCGTACCAGCGTATTCCTTGATTCTGTTTTCGCTTTGCACCCGCTCGGTAATATCCTGAAGGGTTCCGGTTACCTTTATTAATTTTCCTTCGGAATCAAATTCTGGTTTGAGGTTCCAGTTAATCGAATTCATTTCGGCAACTCCTTTTCGCTTTACCCGAAAATCGATGCGCATCTCTTCGCGGTTTTCGAGCGCTTGCTTCCAGGCAGTATCAATAGCCACAAGGTCGTCGTGATGGATATTTTTTCGTAGCCTCGCCACGAGTTCTGTATCGTAAACAAGATCTTTGTTGCTTATACCAAGCAGTTCGGAACAGTTCTCTGTAAACTGCGACCGACCTTCTTGTATATCGAGTTCGAAAGTCCCCATTTTCGCAAACACCTGCGCTTCGATGAGTTCTTGTCTGTTTTTAACAAGAAAGGCCTCTTGATTGCGGCGTTGAACAATTCCTCCGAGCGAACTTGAAAAATTTGTCAGTATTGCCGTTTCGATGGTATTCCAGCTTGCATGCGCTGCGGTATACTCGAACCCTACGATTCCCCAAATTTTACCTTTAAGCAGGATAGGAACCAACAAGGCAGATTGAATGTTATTTCTTTCAAAATACTGATGGCCGGGCAGATCGCTTTCCGTAGTATTTAATGCCATGGATGAGGATTCGGCAATAGAATTCAAATGTTCACCAAAGTGTAAATGTTTCAGATCGATGTTTTTGAACACTTTTCGGTCGAGCTCAAGCTTGTTTTTACTCACCGACCAGATCATACGTTCGCTGTAAATTGAGTGAGCTTCCTCAATATTGTCTTTTTCGAACAAAACAATACGCTCAGCACCAACTGCTTCACTTACCTGTTTCAACGCTTTGGCCAGTGCGGCTTCATAATCTGTTTCGGTTAAGAGGATTGTTGCTGCATCGTTTGTAGCTGTTAACAAGCGATCGGTGGCATGCAATTCATCTTCCCGGTGTTTGCGCACGTCGATTTCTGATTTAAGCTCTTCATTCAGAACTTCATATTCCTGCGTGCGTTGTTTTACTTTGTCTTCAAGTAATGCATTCAAATCATTCAAACGCTGGTTCGACTTAAAAAGCTCATTCGAACTAACCTCAAGCGTTCTTTCAAGTTGCTCATAATCGCGCTCATAATCGATATAGGCATTGCTGATAGCTTCGAGGAAATCGCGTAACTCATCTGGTGCAACGAACGATTCGGGCAGAAATTTTTTAAGCTGACGTTGTAATAAGCGATGCATGCAGGTTAATTCTTCTCGAAAAGCGTAGTGATCGTCATGGTTTGATTGTGCAATTCGCAGGCTGCATTATCCGAAAAGGGAGAAATTTCGCCATACGAATAAAAGCCGGTCGAAACACACTGCTTGCCGAGTAAATCGTTTGCGCCTTCAACTTCTTCTTCAACAAGTTGCTTTAAAACCAGCTTACGCCCAACGCAGCTAACCATAATTGCTAGTGCTGCGTCTTGCCCATCGATTCCATTTCTAGAAATTTCGGCGGCCTTTACTGCTCCCTGAATGAGTCGATCGGTGTTGGCTTTCATTAGCCGAACATAAGAACCTTCTGGAAGATCGCCAGCAAATGTTATACTCTGATTGCTTTCGTTTACTGCCAAAATTGTGCGAACCACTGGCTGTTCATCCTCTCTGGTACGCAGGCTTAGCGGAAATAACAGACCTGATGCCGGCAACTGTGCGGCATTATCACCTAAAAACGACTTATACAACTCAAGAGCAGGTTGATTATCAATTTCATATAAGACATTTGCCTTACTTTGAGTAACACGGCGCTCTACGCCAAAAGGATCCCAGCCTCCATATGAGCCGTAACCGACTTCTATAGAACTTCCATATAAACCAATGGCGCAAATACAATGATCTTGCGCGCTTCCATCTTGTGCAACAACATACGTTTGATTGAAATTGGGCCCATCTCCTGCAAGTCCACCTGTTACTGTAACACCGTGTGGCAAACTTTCGCGCATTCCCTTTACTAATTCTGATCCATTCACATGCAGGCCGTCCGAAAATACCAGCACATGCTTTAATTCTGTTGGAGGCAATTGCTCAATCAGGCTCTTTCCACAGGAATAACTATCTTCGGTTAGTGTTAAATTTTGCTGCGCAAACTGCACGCTCGCCGAGTTGAACTTAACGGCTGTGGCCACCGCTGTTTGATCATGCACTGTGCTTCCTGCTATCTCTCCCGATGTAGAACAGCCGATGAACTTACCATTTGGATAACGCTTTTTCAGTTCATCCATCCACAGGAGATCTTTGAACAGCTCTGAAGCTGCAAAGACCATTATAAAATCGGGGTTTTCTGTAGCCTGAGACAATGGAAATTTCCATCCATTTGAAGTGGTATACACTCCCTGATCGATTTTCATAGTGCTAATTTTGGTACAAACTACGGATTTTTTTTCGAATTAGTTTGCTACGACCGCATAAGGATAATTGCGCATTCGTTTTTGCGTGAAGCATACAATACGATAACCCTCGCGTTACAGTTGCGTGACATTCGCTTTTGGGAATGTAGACAAGAATTTAGTAAGTATATTTCAAGCAGATTGCAGCTTAATATAATTTTGTATTTATCACTATATGTGAATTATACACTGATTTATTTTTTTTACTCAATATACTTAGTTATTTTACTTTATATGTTTTATTAAATATATCAACAAAACACTTAAATTTGTTTCATCATGATAAAAACAATTCAGCGAGCGCAATTGACGAAATTCTATCAGCGCATTTCGGAGCCTCGTCGTTTTATACAGGTTTTGTATGGGCCAAGGCAGGTGGGCAAAACCACCCTTATTTTACAATTGCTTAAAGAATATAAATACCCTTCATTATTTGTAACCGGGGACGATGTCGGAGAGCAATCGATTGGTTGGATAGAATCGAATTGGCAAAATGCACGTCATATTCTTCAGCAATCGGAATCTCCTGAGTTCCTGTTGGTGATCGACGAGGTACAGAAACTTCCGAACTGGAGCGAAACAGTTAAAAAATTGTGGGATGCCGATACCCGAAATGAAATCAACATAAAGTTAATTGTACTTGGCTCTTCGCGCTTGTTAATTCAGCAGGGATTAACCGAATCGCTTGCCGGACGATTCGAATCAACCTATCTTGGTCATTGGTCATATGCCGAAATGCATGAGGCTTTTGGTTGGAATGTGCATCAATTCATTTGGTTTGGCGGTTATCCGGGCTCGGCTGGTTTAATAGAGGATGAAACGCGCTGGAAGGAATATGTTTTAAACTCATTGATCGAGACGAGTATTTCGAAGGACATCCTAATGCTAACGCGCGTCGACAAACCGGCGCTGATGAAACGATTGTTCGAACTTGGAAGTATTTACTCGGGACAAATACTCTCGTTCAACAAAATATTGGGGCAACTCCGTGATGCTGGGAATACCACTACCCTATCGCATTATCTGCAATTACTTCATTCGGCGGGATTGCTTGGCGGTATTGAAAAATACTCACCAAACCTAATTCGGCAACGTGCTGCCAGTCCAAAATTTCAGGTGCACAATTCGGCCATCATTTCGGCACAGCAGCGAAAAACCATGCATGAAATAAAAAGCCAACCCAAGGAATGGGGGCGTTGGGCTGAGTCGGCAATTGGTGTGCATCTGATGAATCATTCTATAAATTCCGGCTTCAAATTGCACTACTGGCGAGAAGGCAATTATGAGATCGACTTTGTACTGGCCACACGCGATAGTGCCGTTGCACTCGAAGTTAAGAGCGGAGTTAAGCAGCGCATATCGGGCTTAGGTGAATTTAAAAAACGCTTCCCAGATACCAAAATTTACCTCGTCGGCGATGACGGCATTTCCATTGAAGAGTTCCTAAAGATAAATCCCAATTCTTTGTTTTAAGGAAGCATTGGATTTATGCAAGATAAACTTACCTCAGAATTGTTATACTACCCGTACGCTCTACCTCAGCACCGGAGTAATCTTTACCCATCAGAACATAGAAATATACTCCATCGGGAGATGACGTCCCATTGTGAGAACCGTCCCAATTAACTATTTCCTGTTTCCAACTGGCAACTTGATTACCATACCGATTGAAGATAACCAGATTAATTTCTTCCAAGCCCTTTATTACGGGTTTGAATGCATCATTAAATCCATCGCCATTGGGTGTAAAACTATTTGGAATCGACACTTCTAGCACACCTGAAATAACCGTAATTTCTCTGCTCACCGAATCAATACACCCCTCATCATTTGAACTAATTAGGGTAAGTGTGTACGTTCCTTCGTTTTGAATTGTAAATGGCAAATTGTCGGTTACGATTTGGTTATCTCCGCTTAACGAAAAAGTAGATACATCGGCATTTGAACTGGTAATGCTTGCAGTTGTGGTTAAGGGTGCAAGCCCTTCACTTACACTCAACGAAAATGAAGCATCAACACCATTGTCTACGAACGTTTGCACAGCGTTATCCGAATTACATGTACCTGTTACCGTTAGCGTGTATGTTCCGGCCTCAGTGATCGTGATTGACTGCATGGTTTCGCCCGTTGACCATAAATTTCCACTCGGAGAAGCTGAGTTAAGCACAATCGGCTGAAAATCGCAGAATGCGGTATTCCCCTCATAAAGTATTTCAGCACTAACAGGCGCAGCTTCGGTAAGGGTAATTTCTATTGCCTCGCTGGCACAATTACCTTCCACGGTTTGCACAAAAATGTCATTTCCAACAGAATTATCGGGTTGATAACTTGTACCTGTTGCAAGAATTTGGGTTAGTCCGGCATCATTATACCAGTTTATTATACCCGATGCGCTGGCACTTAGAAGCGGTATTGCCTGACCTGTGCAAAAGACAACAGCTGTTTGTGTAACAGGTGGCGCAGGAGCAGGCTCGAAACTAACTGCAATACTTGATGCCGAACTAGCACATGACGCTATGTTTTGCGTAACATAGTAGGTTGCAGAAATATTTGCAGGTGGAAGAAAGCCATTGCCCTGAAAAATAATTGTACTTAATGCGGCGTCGCTGAACCATGTAACATTTGCTCCGGGTAAAACACCCGCATCGATTGGACTGGCTACTTGTCCCTGACAAAATGTTAAACTGGCTGGAACAATAGGCGCATTTACCGAAGAAATAATTGTGATTGTTTGGGCGAGCTGAGAGGCACATTGCCCACTACCCACAGAATAGGTTATTTGAAT
>CANMGM010000075.1 GCA_947497195.1 Bacteroidota bacterium | reverse complement strand
TACGAAGCCGGCGCAGATTGCGGGGCATACGATGGCGCGCCTGCCTGAGGTGCAGCAGATGCTGGATCGAGTTTCCAGGCGCGCACCTCTGTGTACCAACGCTCGTTGTATTCGCGCGATTCGACGTTAATGCTCGCACGCACATCATCGCCTACCTGAAAACGGCGTAATGCGTCAACTTTATCGCCCCAAACTGAGCAACACACTTTCTTCGGATACTGATCAAATGTTTCAAGAACAAATTCCTGTTTGGTCCATGAACCGTTTTTTCCATCGCCGGTAACGGGATTCATAACCTTAACGAGTTTACCAATGATTTCCAATGCCATAATTATACTGTTTTATGAACCTCAAATTTACTTCATTCGCGCCTTGCAAATCAATTTAGCAAGGCAATTTTATAAACAATTTTTACCCTGTTTTTTCGCTCCTTTTTTTTCTAAATTTGCAGCCTCAAAAGCAAGCTTATTTTATGAAGATTTTAGTCTGCATAAGTCAGGTACCCGACACCACCACCAAAATCGCCTTCACCGATAACGATACCAAGTTCAACGAAGACAAGGTTCAATACATTGTGAATCCCTACGACGAATGGTATGCTTTGGTGCGCGCACTTGAAATTAAAGAAACATCAGGCGGAAACGTAAGCATTATTACCGTTGGACCTGCTTCTGTTGATGCCATTATCCGCAAGGCTTTGGCCATCGGTGCCGACGACGCAGTGCGAATCGACATGAATCCATCCGATGCCTGGTCGGTTGCCAAAACCATCGCAGATTATGCACATGGAAAGGGCTTTGATTTGATTTTAGCCGGAAAAGAAACCATCGATTATAATGGTTCTGAAGTTCCCGGAATGCTTGCTGCTCTCCTCAATCAACCCTACATCGCACTTGCTTCCAAACTCGATATCGAAGGCAATGCAATTCGCTGCGAAGTAGAGGTCGACGGTGGAATCTACATCATGCGCACTGCACTTCCTGCCGTTGTTTCTGCTGCGAAAGGAATGGCCGAAGCCCGCATCCCGAACATGCGCGGCATCATGGCGGCAAGAACCAAAAATATTGAAGTCGTTTCGGCAGTTGTTCAGCCTTTGGTTGGAACCAAGAAATTCGCTTTACCTAACCCGAAATCGGCGGTTAAACTCATCGATCCCGAAAATATGGATCAACTTGTTGAACTCCTTCACAACGAAGCTAAAGTTATTTAATCATGGCAGTTCTTATTGTAGCAGAAACCCATCAAGGGAAATTTAAAAAGGCCTCCATCGAGGTCATGTCATACGGCGCGCGCGTTGCAGCTGCTCTTCAAACATCAGCAACCGCGCTGGTTTATGGCAATGCCGACGAATCAGAATTGGTCAAAGCCGGGCAGTGCGGAGTTCAGAATGTATTGCATGTAAACCAAAATTTTGCAAACTTCAATCCGGTGCAATGCCTAAATGTGGTATTAAAAGCCATCGAAAAAACCGCTGCCGATACGGTAATTTTCACTCACGATTACACCGGCCGTTCCATTGCGCCGCAGGTAGCCGCGAAAATAGAAGCAGGACTTATCTCTGGTGCGGTTTCACTTCCTGATACTACTTCGGGATTTGCATTGCGGAAAAATGTATTCTCTGGAAAAGCCATCGCAGACTATTCGATACTATCGAATAAACGTGTTATTTCCTTAATGCCAAATTCTGTACAACCTGAAATGGGCAATGGAACCGCAGCTGTCGAAGCTTTTAGCGAAGGATTGGATGCTGGAAGTTCTCTTTCGGTTGAGCGCAAGGCCATTGAACAAAAAGGAGGGGTTCCGCTTACCGAAGCCGATTTGGTTGTTTCTGCCGGACGTGGGATGAAAGCGCCTGAGAACTGGAATGTCATCGAAGATTTGGCTGCTGCAATCGGAGCAGCTACAGCCTGCAGTCGTCCGGTTGCCGATATCGGATGGCGTCCGCACCACGAACACGTTGGACAGACAGGAATCGCTATTCGCCCGAATTTGTACATCGCAGTCGGAATTTCGGGTGCAATTCAGCATCTTGCCGGCGTAAACCAGTCGAAGGTAATCGTTGTAATTAACAAAGATGCCGAGGCGCCGTTCTTCAAAGCAGCCGATTATGGTGTTGTTGGTGATGCGATGGAGGTTGTTCCGAAACTTGCTGCCGCATTTCGTAAATTCAAGGCCGCACAATAAAAATCAGTTTTTCGCTTCAAATAGTTTCGTACTTTTAACGAAACAAGAATGAAAAAAATTCGACTCGAAATATCAGGCTTGTCCTACAGTCAAACCCAAAGCGGAGCCTATGCACTCGTGTTAGGCGAAAGTGGTGGAAAGAGACGTTTACCCATAATTATCGGTGGCTTCGAAGCGCAGGCAATAGCCATTGAGTTGGAGAAAATGGCTCCCAGCCGTCCGCTCACGCACGATTTGTTTAAAACATTCGCCGAATCGTTTATGATTCAGGTGAAGGAGGTTCTCATTTACAATCTGGCTGAAGGAATCTTTTATGCAAAGTTAATTTGCCACCAAAACGGAGCGAATGAAGTTGAAGTAGATGCGCGTACATCGGATGCTATTGCCTTAGCATTGCGTTTCAATTGCCCTATCTACACCTACGATTCTATTCTCAGTTCGGCAGGCATACTCATCGACGATAATCCCGATAGTGCCGTATCAGAACCGACGAGCACTTATCCCGAAGGACAATCGCAAGGTAGCGGAGCACCTGCATCTGAAGGCAGTGAGTTTTCGAGCAAAAACAAGGAAGAATTGAAAGAAATGCTCAAGCAGGCCATTGAAGACGAGGCTTATGAAAAAGCCGGTAAAATTCGAGATGAGCTTGCCAAAAGGCAATAAGGTTAATGGAGCGCCGATTCAAGTTTTTTAAATGCCTTGAATGCAGGTTCGCTTTCGTACAAAATAGCGTAAACAGTCTGACAGATTGGAAGTTTTAGTTCGTTTTGCCTGATGTTGTGCATCAAGGAGCGAACAGCAAAATACCCTTCGGCAATCATATTCATTTCCATACGTGCCGCTTTCACCGTGTACCCTTTTCCAATCATTTGCCCAAAAATGCGATTTCGCGAAAATGGCGAATAGGCTGTTACCAATAAATCGCCTAAAAATGCACTTTCGTTGGTATCTCTGCCATCGCGTGGCAACAACGCATCCAGTAAACGCTTCATTTCCTGCATCGCATTGGCAATTAAAACCGCCTGGAAATTATCGCCATAATTCAATCCACGCGCAATTCCCGAAGCCAGCGCAAAGACATTCTTCATAACGGTTGCATATTCGATTGCCTGCACATCGCAATCGAGCGTATGGGTATGAATGTATCGGCAGCGCAGCAAACCGGCCATCTGCTCAGCAGCGCCGAGGGCATTAGCCGAAATACTTAGGTATGAACGACGTTCGAGCGCAACTTCCTCCGAATGACAAGGGCCTGCAATTACGCCAAGCTGTTCAGCACTCAGTTCGAACCAATTGATCAGAAATTCGCTCACCGTTTCATCGCACGACGGAATCATACCCTTGACGGCTGAAAAAACCAGCTTTCCTTTCATATCTGCAGAAGACAAACCCGAAAGCGTTTCTTCTAGAAAGGCAGCAGGTAAAGCTAGCAGCAAAATTTCAGACTGCGAAACAAGCTGCTTCAAATCATTGGTCGGATAAACTTTTGAAAGATCGAAAACAATATCGCTGAGATAATTCGGATTGTGCTTGTGTTGCAGGATATGCTCCTTTTGTTCCGAAGAGCGCATCCACCAATGAATGCGAATATTGCCTTCGGACAAGATTTTCACAAGCGCACTTGCCCAACTACCACCTCCAATTACGCCCACTGCAGGCAATGAATTAGCTTCCAATTCAGGCATTCAAGGCAGATTTATCGGCAACAAAAATTCCCTTCAATACTTCGATCGTCCTGTCGATTTCGTGGCGCGTGGTAAATTTACTGAACGAAAACCGAACGTGCGAACGAGATGAATCTGCACCAATCGCTTTAAGTACGTGTGAGCCAACATCAGACCCAGATGAACAGGCACTTCCGCCCGAGGCTGCGATTCCTTGAATATCTAAGCTAAACAACAACATTTCACCAGCGGGTGAAGGCGGAAATGAAACATTCAACACCGTGTAAAGCGAATTGTCTGATACATCGCCGTTAAATGCCACACCGGGAATTTCAGTTTGCAACTTTTCGGCCATGTAATTCTTCAAAGCGCGAATGTGCATGCTATGCGCATCCATCTCATTCGTAGCAATTTCGAGCGCTTTGGCTAAACCTACAATTCCGGAAAGGTTCTCGGTACCTCCGCGCATGTTGCGTTCCTGTGCACCTCCGTATATAAACGGATGAATGCCCGTTCCGGAGCGGATGTAAATGAATCCGATACCCTTGGGTCCGTGAAACTTATGTGCTGCACAGTTCAGAAAATCGACCTGACATTCCTGCACATTGATTGGGAAATGTCCCAGTGTTTGCACAGTATCGCTATGGAAAATGCCTTGGTATTTCTTTACCAGTTCGGTGGTTTCGCGCAAAGGCAGCATAGTTCCCAACTCATTGTTGGCATGCATCAGCGAAACGAAACTCCCCGGATTTTGACTCAGCAAAAGTTCAAGATGATTCAAATCGACTTTGCCTGTTTTATCCAAATTCACCCAACTGAGCGAAATCGCGCCTTCATCGCGCAGGGCCTCAAGGGTGTGCGATACAGCATGGTGTTCAATTGGGGAGCTTATCGCATGTTTGATCTTCAAATCGCGAATGCTGCGCACAATCGCCATGTTGTTGGCCTCTGTTCCGCCTGAGGTGAAAAATATCTCGGAAGGTGAAGACCCTATCAATGAAGCAATTTGCTTACGCGCCTGTTCAATGGCAGTTCGCGTGATGCGACCAAACGAATGGATAGACGAAGGATTACCGAAATGCGTATTCAGATAGGGCAGCATTGCCTGAACGACTTCAGGATCGATTTGTGTGGTAGCTGCGTTGTCGAGATAGATTGGTGTCATTAACTACTATTTAAGCATCATTTCAGATGTAAATTCCTTGATGTCGCGAATAATTTTGTTGGCCAAATTATCGGCAGTAACCATGTTTTCGGCTTCGCTGTAAATGCGAATGATGGGCTCAGTATTCGACTTACGTAGGTGCACCCAGGTGTGATCGAATTCGATTTTCAATCCATCGATTGTATTCACAGGCTGTTTGGCGTATTTCTCATGAACACGGCTTAGGATCTCATCGACATTAATTTCGGGTGTAAGCTCAATTTTGTTCTTCGAAATGAAATAATTCGGATACGTTGCCCGAAGCATCGAAACCGATTTCCCATACTTTGCCAGATGCGTTAAAAACAATGCTATTCCAACCAAGGCATCGCGGCCGTTATGCAATTCAGGATAGATAATCCCACCATTGCCTTCGCCCCCGATGATGGCATTGTTTGCCTTCATCATTTCTACCACATTTACCTCACCAACAGCCGAAGCAAAGTATTTTTGCTTGTATTTCTCTGTAACAACTCGCAGAGCGCGGGTCGAACTCAAATTCGACACTGTATTACCAGGTGTATTTTTCAACACATAATCAGCAACGGCAACAAGGGTATATTCTTCTCCAAACATCTCTCCATCTTCGCAAACCAGCGCCAAACGGTCCACATCGGGATCTACAGAAATTCCCAAATGCGCTTTCTGCTTTACAACCGTTTCACTCAAATCGCGCAAATGCTCGGGCAGTGGCTCCGGGTTGTGCGGAAACTTCCCATCGGGCGTGCAATACAATTCGGTAATGGCCTCAACACCTAAGGCTTTAAGCAACATTGGAACGGCAATGCCACCGGTCGAATTCACCGCATCCACAACGATTCTAAAGCCTTTTGCAGCAATCGCATCGCGATCAACAAGCGGAAGATTCAAAATTTTCTCGATGTGCTTCTGGATATAGCCGTCCATCACCAAGTGACGTCCCAATTGATTCACATCGGCATAATCAAACTGCTCCTTCTCGGCCATATCGAGTACAGCCTGACCATCGGCAGCAGAAATAAATTCGCCGCGTTCGTTGAGCAATTTCAGTGCATTCCATTGCTTCGGATTGTGACTCGCCGTGAGGATAATTCCAGCCTGCGCATTCTCCATGTTAACCGCCATTTCAACAGTTGGCGTGGTGCTCAATCCGAGATCGATTACATCGATGCCCATACCTTGCAAGGTTCCTACAACCAGGTTGCGGAACATCTCGCCCGAAATGCGCGCATCGCGACCAATTACAATCGTAATGCGTCCTTGCGGATTATTCGATTTTACCCAGGTAGCAAAGGCCGAAGTAAATTTTACAATGTCAACCGGCGATAAGCCTTCGCCAGGTGCACCTCCAATGGTACCGCGAATGCCGGAAATAGATTTGATTAATGCCATATCTGTTAAATTCGATTAGTCTAAATGAGCCTTAAATTGATTGAGTTTATAAACCTCATGTTCAATGGCTTTGTAAATATCGGGGCGCACATTAACCAAAGGCAAACGAACGTATTCATTGCACATGCCAAGAACCTTCAAGGCCGCTTTAATTCCTCCTGGGCTGCCATCGGCAAACATCAATCGCGTAAATTCGAGCAATGCCGTGTGAATCGGAAGTGCCCGTTCGGTTTGCCCTTCCATCGCGAAACGTACCATCGCAGAATACAGCTGTGGAAAGGCATTGGCAACAACCGAAATGGCGCCATCGCCGCCACTTGCAAGAATTGGCAGGGTAAGCGCATCATCACCCGAAATCATGAGAAATTCCTTGGGACGATCGCGCATGATGGTCATGATTTGTTCCATGTTGCCGGATGCTTCCTTGATTCCAACCACGTTTTTGCAATCGTGTGCAATGCGAAGCGTCGTATCGATACTCATGTTACTGCCGGTGCGGCCCGGAACATTGTAAAGCATCAATGGAATCGGCGCTACAGATGACAAAACTTCGTAATGCCGCACAATTCCTTCCTGAACAGGCTTGTTGTAATAAGGCGAAACGGATAGAATTCCGTCGATGCCGGCAAAATCGGTCCGCGCAATTTTCTGCTCCAAGGCTGCTGTATGATTTCCGCCTATGCCCACCATGATTGTACATCGACCGGCATTGGCTTCTACTACCGTTTGAGTTACGGCTTTCTGTTCGTCTTCAAAAAGTGTAACCGATTCGCCTGTAGTTCCAAGAACAACAATTACATCAACCCCATTTTCGGCCAGATAACCAACTAAATGGCGTATCGCAGCATGATCGGGCTTGCCTTGCGGATCAAACGGCGTGATGATGGCTACTCCGGTTCCGCTGAACGTGCTGTGCGTCATTGTTGATGTTGCTTAGGTAATGAATGATGGTGTAGGCAAACGATTTCAGATCGGCATTGTCGCCATTCTGAAAACTCATGTCGTAACAAAACGAAACGGCACTCTCGAGTCGACCTATTTTAACACCTGCTTTAGATAAAGCTGCGATGTAATCAATCGGATAAAAATCGCTGAGCGTTAGATTGATAAGGATATCAAAAGGCTCATTGATAAAGTTTTCAACCACTGTACCGGATGGCTTTTGCATCCAGTTGAGTTGATGTTTAAAGAAATAATCACTCTCAGGTCGTGCAAGCGGATGAAATGTTACTTCCTTAAAATCAATGTATCCAAGCGAGGCAGGTGCATTTCCATTGCTTCGCAAGTCGCGGTAGAATTCGCGTACTACCTCAAACGTTTCTCGCTCGGTTGCATTGTAAAGTATACCAATGCTCGCGTTTCGGTGAATGTTGGGATCTTTCTTCTGCCGTACCAGTTGTAGGGCTTCTCTGCGAAGTTGGTAGTGCGCCAGGTTATGCTTCAGTTTTTCAATCATGCTTCTTCAATCATTTCGGCAAACTGCGATTCTGAGATAATCGGAACACCAAGCTTTTCTGCTTTTTTACGCTTTTCGGGACCCATGTTTTCGCCTGCCACAAGGTAATTTGTTGCACCGCTTACTCCCGAAAGCACTTTCCCTCCGTGTTCTTCTATCTTCTTCTTCAATTCGTCGCGCGAAAATAAGCTAAAAACCCCTGATACAACAAAGCTTTTTCCTAACAATCGGTCTGTTTTGGGCTTGTATGCCGCCTCATCAATGGCAAATTGCAAGCCTACAGCCTTTAATCGCTCAATAATCAAGCGATTGGCCGGTGTTGAAAAATAATCGGCAATGGATTGTGCAATCACACCTCCAATCTCTTCGGCTTCGAGCAAGGCTTCCTGTGTAGCATTCATCAAGGCATCGAGCGAACCAAAATGAATGGCTAGCTTTTTCGCTACTGTTTCGCCCACATACCGAATGCCGAGTGCAAATAAAACGCGCTCAAACGGAATCGACTTGGAAGCGTCAATTCCATCCAGTATATTTTTGGTGCTCAATTCTTTGAATCCTTCCAACTGAAGTATTTGTTCGGATTTTAAATCATACAAATCGGCAATGGTGTGAATCAATCCGGCGGCCACAAACTGCTCAATGGTCTTTTCGCCTAGTGTGTTAATGTCCAATGCCTTGCGGCTCACAAAATGAATAATGCGTCCGGCAATCTGCGGTGGACAGCCAGCCTCGTTCGGGCAGTAATGATTGGCTTCGCCTTCCTTACGCACCAAAGTCGAATTGCATTCCGGACACTGTTCGATGTATTGATGCGGTACGCTGAACAAATCGCGCTTCGCTGCATCAACAGCAACAATTTTCGGGATAATTTCACCGCCTTTCTCCACATACACCATGTCGCCTTCGCGGATATCCATTGCCGCAATAAAATCGGCATTGTGCAGCGAAGCGCGCTTCACGGTTGTTCCGGCCAAAAACACAGGCTTCAAATTGGCTACCGGCGTGATGGCACCGGTTCTTCCAACCTGATAGGTAATCTGCTCCAAAAGCGTGTAGGCCTGCCTTGCCTTGAACTTATACGCCATGGCCCAGCGCGGCGATTTGGCCGTATTTCCGAGCACACGCTGCACCGCATATTCGTTCACCTTTACAACAATACCGTCGATTTCAAACGGAAGTTTATCGCGCTCTGCATCCCAACGATCAATGAAGTTGAACACCGCATCCAGATCTGCGCAGGTTCCGGTATATTCCGAAATTGGAAAGCCCCAGGAAGCGGCGAGCCTCAAGTTGCTATAATGACTATCCACCTCATATCCATCTCCCATCAATGCATACATAAAACAATCGAGCTTGCGTTTTGCCACCTCAGCACTCTCCTGCATTTTGAGCGAACCCGCTGTTGCATTGCGTGGATTTTTGAAGAGTCGTTCGGCAATTTGTTCTTCGTCGTAACCCAAATCTTCGAGTTCGGCTTTGCGGTTATTATTCAGTTCCTCAAAACGCTTCAAGGGCATAAAAATCTCGCCCCGGATTTCGAAGCGCTCCAGAAAACCATCGCCTTTTAAGCGCAAGGGAATCGAACGAATGGTGCGCACATTGGCCGTAACTTCATCACCCTGAACCCCATCGCCACGTGTTACAGCTTTTACCAACACACCTTTTT
>CANMGM010000074.1 GCA_947497195.1 Bacteroidota bacterium | reverse complement strand
GTATCTAACATCTCAGTCTCGAATTCTTGAAAAGACAAGGACGTAAAGTGTCCAAAAAAGAGTTTGTTAGGTTGTTTAGTATTTACACGATTCTTGCGTTTATTCCATGATAGTGGAGCAATCACAATAACGGAAGTAACCAGCGTAAACAAGGCCGTAACCATGAGCAACCAAAATCCCATGAAATACTTAGCTGTGTGAATGTGTGGGAATGAAAAGGTTATAAGAATTGTGCTACTGGCAATTAAGATATTTGCTTTTTGATCTATGAGTGATGTTAACTGTACATGATGCTGTTGTGTTGTTCGCAACATGTATACCCAATAGGTCGATGGTTTATCGTGTGTCATGGTGCAAAAATAATGACTATCTGAACTTAATTAGAATCAAATCATTCTTTAATGATTTAGTAATGATGTCTCATTAGCCAAATCTATATTTAACATAATATTAATTATAGGATAGTTTAATGTGTGATATTACTGGGATTTGTTCTGAATTTGAATACATTATGGAAATGGCTCTATACAGCAATCACACGCAATTACCATACTCACTAAATTTAAACATGGGGAAATAGCCGACCGGGAAAACCAGAATCAAGACGAATCTGATGGCAAGCCGAATTATTCAGATGATTGCTTCGGCAACAAGAAACACGTCGCGGCACCGATGATTAAACTCAACCCCGCCAACACCATGGTGAATATTAACTCTTCACCCAGGAATGTTTTATAGGCCCAGTTTATTCCACCAAGCGCAGCTACAATTTGTGGAATAACGATGAACATATTGAAGATGCCCATCGAAACGCCCATCTTTTCGGGCTTAACCGATCCCGATAATATGGCATACGGCATCGATAAAATACTTCCCCACGACAAGCCAATCAAACCGAAGCTCAAGTTCAAAATCTGTGCGTAATCCTTGTTCGCCACAAGCAATAGCAAAAAGCCTAATCCACCAGCAAGCAAAGACATAAAATGAATTAGTCTACGGTTGATAGTTCGCTTTGCGGTAATCACCGTAAGTATTAAAGCAAAAGCCATTGAGCTCAGGCCATACATGCCCATTGAACTACCAACAAGATTGGCCGAATTGTTATAAGCCTCATTTTTTAGCTGATACAGCGGATCGCTGGCCAATGGCATCGGCGTCTGATAAACATGTTCAGTTAATGCAGGCACTGCAAACGACCACATCGTAAAAAATGCAAACCAACTAAAAAACTGCACAATTCCCAATTTCCACATTACTGTGGGCATCTCTGATATATTGCGCCCAATATCAAGTATTCCATTCCAAAACCCTTTTGATGCATTTTTTTCGCGTTCAAAAGCAGCCATATCGGCTGGAGCATCTTCCTGTGTTGTAAAAATCGTCCACAATATAGACACTAAAAACACCAAGGCCCCAATAAAGAATCCCCACTTTACTGAGGGCGGAACCTCCCCTACACCAGCCTGATTCGATATCCCAAGGAAACTTAGAAACCATGGAAGATTACTAGCCACCCAGGTTCCAATGCCAATAATAAGCGTTTGCACCACAAAGCCATATGAACGCTGGCTATCCGGAAGTTTGTCTGCAACCAGTGCTCGGAAAGGCTCCATCGAGATGTTTATTGATGCGTCCATAATCCATAAAAAGCCTGCTGCTATCCACAATTCGGGCGAATATGGAACGAAAACGAGGGCGAGCGAACTTAAAATTGCACCGATAAGGAAATAGGGTTTACGTCTTCCCAACTTCGGATGCCAGGTACGGTCGCTCATATACCCGATAATGGGCTGAACAATTAATCCAGTGAGCGGCGCAGCAATCCAAAGCATTGGAATATCTTTTTCTTCGGCACCCAATGCCTGGAAAATTCGCGACATAAAACCACCCTGAAGTGCAAAACCAAATTGGATTCCTAAAAATCCGAAACTCATGTTCCAGATCTGCCAAAAACTGAGACGTTGCGTAGACTTGTTCATTCGCGCAAGATAAGAAAGTGTACTAAATACACAATGAAGCCATAGCTTCAAATCTTTTCTTCTGGCAAATTTTAACCTCGTATCTCCATGCTAACAAACGTATTGCGCACCCTAATTGGAATGAAGAAACCTTCCGGATTTCATCGCATCCTTACCTTTTATCCGGTATACGTAAATACCAGGGATCAATTCATTTAAGTAAATAGTTGTAGTGCCTTGATAATTAGATTGAAATACGATGCGCCCATCAAGCGAAAACAGCGAGACTTCTATTTCCGAAATCGCATTGATCCTTAAACTGCCGGAATGAATAGCTACCTCAATTTCGCTTACATCCGAATCCATGGTCGGCAAACTAGCCGTAGAAGTGCAGTAACCATTGTACAACGTGTCGCCATTCAACATAAAACGAATCAGACCTGCACCTAAATCAGGACTAAACGAATTGCAGATGGCACCAAAAAGACCAGATCCGGGTCCAACGCCTTCGATAAACGATTGAACAGCCCCTACTCCCTGTGTGAGACTCCACCTTTTTCGCGGAATTGCGCCAATGCAGACCGTATCGTGCTCTAGAAGTTCGGGCAGTATTCCGCATCCGGTTGTTTCGAATACGGCTGAATCAATCGTAACAGGTTCGTTCAAATTAAACCGATAAACCCATGATTCGGTATTCGTTTCTGCATCATACACATAAATGGTCTGATTGGCATCCCTTATATATTTGCTAAAAACAGTGAGGTTTGAAGTGCTCGTATCGATATATGAATTGCCAAGTGAATCGAGGTTCGGGGAAATGTAGGTACAATCTGAAGCACGCATCAATCGATAATACGAAATGCCATTGGCTATCGTATCGCCGGAAATAAAATACGTTATTGAGCAATAATTATTGCTTTGAATAGACTGATAATACGATGTGTATTGCTCCCAGCGTGCTGTCTCGTTAATGTAGTTCTGCGCTTGAATTTGCGTACAGAAGCATCCTGCTAAAAAACTAAGTAAGGCTAATTTCATAGGTGAAGATTTGAAATACCAACAAAAATAATCAAACCTTCTATCTATTCTGATGAATCAAAGAGACGCATTTGCGGATCATCATCTTCCAAATCGGCAACAATATTCGGGGCGCTTTCCCCTGGCGCTCCCCCACTCTCTTCAATACGTTCAACATCCTTTGCTTCAATTTCGGGCTCAGGAAGCGATTCAAGCACAAGGATTTTCTTTGGCGGATGATTTGCCAGTTTTTTTCCCTTGGCTTTAAGGCCCTTCACGGCAATAAACGGCTCGAGCTCTATCTCCTGCGCTGCACGATCAACCTTACCCATTTTCGGGAATTCGACCTGAATGCGCGGAAAGGTATCGGTGCTAGCAACCAGCAAAGCTGATCCTTCAGCTTCTGAAATAAACAACATCTTCCGGTCGCTCATTTCGGGCAAAAAGCGCTTCACCATGTGCTCCTTGGTTTCACCGTCGAAATAGACCACCGAAATGGGTTGTGCTGGTCTGAATTTCTCGATATGAATCAAATCTTCCTCGAAATGCAGCGCGGGGTCGGCTGGATAAATGCGGTAATGACCGCTCTGCATCATGGTAAACACCTTGTCGCCCGCGGCAAACGAACCGAGCAATTCACCCCTTCCGTCGCTATTGATGCGCTTCACCGAATCGTCCCACCAGATTTGTCTTGCCGACAAGGTTGATTGCCCTTTTTCTTTCAGCAAAATTTTTCGAATTGGCAACTTTGTAAGCGTATTTCCGCCCGCCCCACGTCCTTTGATGGTGAGCGTGCTGAAGTCGAACTCGAACGATGTCTTTTTCAACTTCGGACGCGGCTTTAGAAACACATGCAGCGTCTCGCATTCTCCATTCGGATTTGCACTCAGGTAAACAATGCGCGAACCTTTGGTTTCCTTCGTTAAATCGTATTCTTTGTCGCGAATTACGCCACCTGCCGAAAAGCGCTTCACATAATACGGACCGGTTTTTCCGTCCTGATAAATCACATTGTACGTTGTGCGGTCGTCGTTCTTTCTGAACACACAGATGTGCAGAATCTCTTTTCCGACAAATGCCTTGTCTGAAATCTTCGTTACCAGCATTTTTCCATCGGCGCGAATCACAATCAAATCGTCGATGTCTGAACATTCGCTCACATACTCATCCTTCTTGAGACCAAATCCTGCGAATCCCTCTTCCCGATTCACATACAGCTTCTCGTTGTTAATTACAACTTTCGACAATTCAATCGTATCGAACTGCCGGATTTCGGTTTTACGTTCACGCCCGGACGAATATTTCTTCTTCAGGTTCTGGTACCAAGCAATCGCGTAATCGGTCAATTCGCGCAGATTCTTCTCGCATTCGGCAATTTTATCTTCCAGTCCACGAATTTGCTCATCGGCTTTGAAAGCATCGAAACGCGATATGCGTTTGATTTTTATCTCGGTTAGGCGAACAATATCTTCCTGTGTAATGTCGCGTTTCAGTCGGCTTCTGAACGGCTGTAAGCCTTTGTCGATGCGGCTGATGACTTCATCCCAGGTTTCGGCTTCTTCAATATCGCGGTAAATACGCTCTTCAATGAATATCTTTTCCAACGAGCTGAAATGCCAGTTTTCTTCAAGCTCCGACTTTTCGATTTCAAGCTCCTTGCGTAATAAGGCGCGAGTATTTTCGACCGAAAGACGCAGAATATCTGAAACACCCGTAAACCGCGGCTTATCTTCTTCGATGATGCACGCATTAGGCGAAATGGTTATCTCGCAATCGGTTACGGCATATAGCGCATCGATGGTTTTATCGGGCGAAATGCCGGGAGGAAGGTGCACAAGGATTTCGACATTTTCGCTGGTATTGTCCTCGATTTTCTTGATTTTGATTTTCTCCTTCTCATTCGCCGAAAGGATCGATTCGATAAGGCTTCCGGTTGTTGTACTGAATGGAATCTCGGTAATGACAAGCGTATGCTTGTCGAGCTGCGAAATTTTAGCGCGTACACGTACTTTACCGCCACGATGCCCGTCGTTGTACTTCGAAAAATCGGCGTATCCGCCCGTAATGAAATCGGGATATATCTCGAACGATTTATTCTTCAACACTGCTATCGAAGCATCCAACAATTCGATGAAGTTGTGCGGAAGGATTTTGCACGAAAGACCTACGGCAATGCCTTCAACACCTTGTGCCAATAAAAGTGGAAACTTAACCGGAAGCGTTATTGGTTCATCGTTTCGACCATCATAGCTTAGTTGCCAGCGCGTTGTTTTGGGATTGAAGAGAATTTCATTCCCGATTTTACTCAAACGCGCCTCGATGTAACGCGGAGCAGCAGCCGAATCGCCTGTGAGGATGTTTCCCCAGTTACCCTGGCAATCGATGAGTAAATCTTTCTGACCCAACTGCACGAGCGCGTCGCCGATAGAAGCGTCACCATGCGGATGGTATTTCATGGTGTGCCCAATTACGTTTGCCACCTTGTTGTAGCGCCCGTCGTCGAGCTCTTTCATCGAATGCAGAATACGCCGCTGCACAGGCTTCAGACCATCTTCGATGTACGGAACGGCGCGCTCGAGAATTACATACGATGCATAGTCGAGAAACCAGTTTTCATACATTCCCGAAAGAATGGTAACCTGATCCTCACCATTGGAATCGGATTCGTTCGATGCCCCTTCGGCATCCTGCAATTCATCGTCTGGAAAATCTTCCGCCATAGTGTGCAAAATTAGCCATTGATTTCTTCGAAAAGCAATACCTTGCAGCGAAGTATGAACAAGGTTGTTGAAAAACTACTGCATCCATTTTTCAAATTGAAATTGATTCTGATTAACAGTCTTTTCGTATCGACTTTCGCCTTAATTCCACATGCTCTTAGCGGACAAATAAGCGAATTAAAGCCCGGATTTAACCGAGATGAATTTTTGAATCTTTTCCGCATGTCGGCACGACAAGTCGATACGCCCTTCGTGAAGATGCTTACCCCTGAGCCGCATGCATATACAATGACCTATCGTTCGGCATCGGTAGGCATGGAAAACCGCTGGGACTTATGGGAAGCAGAGGGATTGCCTTCGGTCATCAGCATTCGGGGATCAACGCCAAGTCCGGTTAGTTGGATGGAGAATTTTTATGCTGCGATGCTTCCCGCCGAGGGCACTGTTAAAGTGGGAAACTCAGACGCAATGAACTACCGATTTAGTAAAAACACGAATGCAGGTGTTCATGCAGGATGGCTTATTGGTGCGGTAGCGCTTTCGGCCGATATTTTTAGGTTTATGCAAGAAAGCATCGCCAAGGGAAACAAGTCGTTTTACCTGGTAGGACACAGCCAGGGCGGTGCCATCGCCTTTTTACTGAATGCCTTGATTTACGAACGTATTGAAGATGGTGTTTTTCCTGCCGATTTGAAACTAAAAACCTATTGTTCGGCGGCTCCAAAACCCGGCAATCTGCAATTTGCATACGACTTCGAACGCAAGAATCAACAAGGCTGGGCGTATAATGTGTTGAATCCGGAGGACTGGGTGCCCGAAACGCCGCCTTCGGTGCAAACGCATTTCGATTTTAGCGCAACGAATCCGTTCAGCAATCCACGAATACTAAAAAAAGGCAGAAAGCCGCATGAAAAAATTGCCGTAAGCTATCTGCACAGGAAACTAACGCATAATAGCAAAAAAGCGCAACGCAAGTACCGCAAATTCCTCGGTTATAAAATTGAAAAGCCAGTGAGGAAGTATCTTAAAGGTCTTACTGTACCCGAGTACCTCGAAACCTCCAATTTTATGCGTTGCGGAACAAGCATCATTTTGCAACCCGATGCTGGATATTATGAACGCTATCCAAAAACTTCGACCGATCTTTTCATTCATCATTTTCACGAACCGTATCGCTATCTTGCAGAACGATTGCCTCAATTTGCGCCATGAAGCTACCCTATTCTATTTTTATTTTACTCGCACTCGCTTGCAGTATGCCAACAATACTGCCTGCACAGAGTTATAAAACGCATCACAAAACCATTCGTAAAATCGGAATAGTACGTCCGCGGCAAATGCTCCCCGATTTTAACGCACAACTTACTAATCTCGAAAAGCCGCTTCCCGACGGCGAATCGGTTCGCTCGCACGTAATGCGTCAAAAAATCGAAAGCCGTAGACGTTTCCCGATACGAATTGCTAAGGCCAAATCAAATAATTCCGACACATCATTTGCGCCTTTACCGCGTATTTTGTATGACTGGGGAATGAAACGTCAGGTTAGCAGCGGAACGGTATTTAGTATTCAGGGAGGAATTCCGAACGACAATACCTTGGCCGTTTCTGATAGCGGAGTCGCGCTGGCGGGTATTAATTCGTTGCTTTACGGATGGAACATTCCGGATAGTTCAAAAGTGTTTACCAATTTCACCATTAGCCTTTTTTCATTAGCAGGTGGCGGGATTAACGACAATTACTATGATCCTAAAATAATCTACGACGAACAAGCCGATCGATTTATTCTGGTGTTCCTAAAAAATTCTGATCCGCAGACAAACGGCTACATCGTTTGTTTTTCGACCAGTAACGACCCCACCGACGACTGGAACGTGTATTTCATCGATGGCAATCCACTCGATAACAACCGTTGGACTGATTTCCCGGCCATTTCGATTACAAAAGATGAATTATTTATAACTGGAAACCTGATTGTTCCCGATGTGAGTTGGCAGGTTGGCTTCGATGGTTCTGTAATCTGGCAGGTTTCGAAGGATGACGGTTATTCGGGCGTCGATACGCTAAACCATCAAGTGTATACCGACATTCGTTATGAAGGGAGATTCATCCGCAATCTTCATCCGGTGCAGGGTGCGCGAGGCATAGCCGATGCCCAGTATTTTATGTCGAACCGCAATTTCGATGTGCAGAACGATACTGTATTTGTCCTGAAGATGCTTTCCAAACTCGATGAAGAACAGAATCTGTCGATTAAGGCATTGCGTACAAATTTACCCTACGGGATGCCGCCAAATGGTCGACAAACCGATACCGACACCTCCGATGCTACCGGCGGATTACAAACCAATGATGCACGTGTGCTTGGTGCTGTTTATTACGATGAAAAAATTCAGTACGTGGCCAATTGCGTGAATCCTGAAACAGGCCTATCGTGCATTTACCATGGTTTTGTGCAGGATCCGGTTGGCGAGACTACGATTCGCGGACGTTACATCGCCAACCCTTATCTCGATTTCGGCTATCCGAATATTACCTTGTGCGGAAATGAATATTGTGAGCCGGAGGCCATGATTGGATTCAATTACACTGCACCCGATAGTTTCCCGGGCGTGGCTATGGTTTATTTTAGCAACGATAGTCTTTATTCTGATTTGAAGATTATTAAGACCGGCGAGAACTTTGTTGACCGACTGCCAGGTGCCTACGAACGCTGGGGCGATTATTTTGGCATGCAGCGCTGGCATGCACGAAAAAATGAGGCGGTGATGATTGGCTATTATGGATTGAACTCACGCGGAAATGGAAGTTGGTTGGCACATGTTCAAAGTCCAGACACAACAAAACTAATGGCTACAATCCGCATAAGCGAAGGGGCACAAGCGTGCAGTGGAATGGCAAGTGCAGAAATTTCGGGCGGGCTTCCACCCTACTCTGTTCTGTGGAATGGCACTTCACAAGGCACGGAGCTCAATTCGGTTTGCGATGGTCAAACTATTCGCGTCGATGTTAGCGATGCGCGTGGTTGCATCTTCAGCGACAGTTTGGTTTACACGGCACAGGCAACGAATACAGGAATTTTCCCAAACCCAAGCAGTGTTTCGTTTGCATTGCGTTTCGAACTCGAAAGCGATATGCCAGTTTCGGCTTCTATATTTGATTTAAGCGGAAGACTTGTGGCTGAGTTGTTGGAACGCCCCGGAAAGAAAGGACTTAATGAACTCACTTTCTCAACTTTACCATTGTCATCAGGAAATTACATCGTGCGCCTGAGTTCGGGTGATACCTTGGTAATTACAGAGCGTTTTCTGGTAATAAAGGAATAATGCAGGCATTCTCCTGTAAATCGTGGCAAGAATAATTTTCTTGTTTTTCAGGAAGCGTTCTGCAGAATTTCCCTAGCCTTTAATAGCACTTCATCGGGCATGCGCACAACCGGTGCATGAAACGGTTTAATGCGCGCATCGATAACAACAGATCCTGAGCAGGCCCAGTGTTTGAACTTTGAGTAACTACCCACTCCATACACATCGTGCGAAGGATTTGATCGTGTAAACGTAACCCAAAGCCAATTTTTTAAAGTCGCCGCAGTAAAGGAGGCATCGTCACAAACCGTAATCAGCGGAAACTTTTCACCAAGTTCCGAAGGCAATGCCTCACAGAGTTGCTCGATATCGCGTGCAGATTGCTCGTACGACACAAAGGCCGGAGAACTGATGCACAGTACACCTGGAAACACAAGTCCCACATTATGAAAACCATTTGGAAGATCTGTTAAAGTTGGTGTTTCGGTACCGAGTGTTCGTATCTGAACACCGGCTGCTGCAACAACTAACTTTGAGCCGGTATTCAAACCTTCGCC
>CANMGM010000073.1 GCA_947497195.1 Bacteroidota bacterium | reverse complement strand
CATAGGGTTTCTCTTCCCGAAATTCCACGAATAATGTAAACAATTCACTCAAGTCCTTATTAAACAGACCTTCGGTTTCTTTCAATTTTTTAATTGATTGTTCAAGGTTCATTATATCATCTCTTTTTTAGGACAGAATAGAGTTGTGATGTTATAGGTGTTCAAATATCCCATTTATTTCAATATAAAATATACAATATCAGCACATCAACATTAACACTACGAATTCGCTAATTGTATGATGGGGGCTTCTAAATGGCCGATGCCTTAAAATGGAATTGGTTTTTCCGAGTTTCCCAGCTACAGAGTGAATTTTGGTGGTTTCGAGTGCTTCATCGGTATTTAATGGAGGCAATATTCCCGGGAGTCGGCGGGCTAGCATGGTTTTACCGGCACCCGGCGGTCCAATCAGAAGCACGTTGTGGCCACCGGCAGCTGCAATTTCAAGCGCACGTTTCATGCCTGACTGACCTTTCACGTCTGTAAAATCAGATTCGGTAAACGAATCCAATTCATGAAATGAAGGCGGTTCTGTTTTACAGGGAGCAATTTCAATTTGCCCTTCTAGAAAGCGTACCACCTCAGTAATCGTTTGAGCCGGATACACGTTGATCCCTTCTACGATAGCAGCTTCTGTGGCATTTTGAAGCGGAACGATAATGCCCTCAAATCCCTCTTTCAATGCCTGAACAGCCATTGGTAAGCTGCCGCGAACCGGAAGCAGGGTTCCATCGAGCGACAATTCTCCCATAATTATATACGTGTTGAGTCGGGTATCATTCAACTGACCTGAGGCCGCCAGAATTCCAAGTGCGATGGGCAAATCGTATGCTGAACCTTCTTTACGAATATCGGCCGGCGCCATGTTGACAACAATCTTTTTACCTGGCATGCGGAATCCGGTTTGCAAGAGCGCCGATTCGATGCGCTGCTGACTTTCTTTAACGGCATTGTCGGGTAATCCCACAAGGAAAAATTTTATACCCTGAACAACTGTTACTTCAACGGTGATGGTGGTAGCATTGATGCCATTGACAGCACTGCCATAAACTTTGGTTAACAAAATTGTATTCCTTAATGAGCCAACACTGCTGTCCGGTTGGCTTACAGACACGGAACACAAACAATCGGAATACTATAAATTTAGCTTAATCCGAATGCGATTTTAGGCCTGTTGATAAATTACGCGAACATTACTTTTTCGACACCTTCGATGAGGGCATGAATAACCTTGATATGAATTTCCTGAGCGCGATCGGCATATTCACTATGCGGAGCGCGGATTTCTATGTTGGCAAGCGAAGCAATTTTACCCCCGTCTTTTCCGCTGAGTACAATGACTGTCATGCCTTTTTGGCGCGCAGTTTCGCAAGCTCGTAGTACGTTGGGCGAATTTCCGCTTGTAGAAATGGCAAGCAATACATCGCCCGCTTTGCCATGCGCCTCCAGGAACCTTGAAAAAACAGCCTCGAACCCGTAATCATTTGCCACGCAGGTAATATGTGAAGGATCACTGATTGACATGGCAGCAAGGGCAGGACGATTATTGCGGAATCTCCCGCTCAGTTCTTCGGCAAAATGCATAGCATCGCACATTGAGCCACCGTTCCCGCAGGAATAGGTACGATTACCCGCCTGAAAGGCCGAAGCAAGTATGCGAATGGCCTCATCAATTTTTACAAAATTCTCAGGTTGACTCAGAAATGAGTCCAGAACGCTGCGGGCTTCAAGAAAGGATGAACGGGAATCAGTCATAGGGAACGTAAATAAAGCCTGCCGTTTGGTCGAGTAATGCAAAGATGCAGAAAAACGATTTGGGGTCCTTCCAGGCTTTTCGGAAGTCGTTTAGTTTTTCTTCGAGAACTAGCTTGCGGCGAACAAATTCTTCGAGTGTTGATGCATAAACCGACCATTCGAGCGCAAGATCTTCCTTGTCGATAATCAGTTTGCCAACTGCAATAGGTTCTCTACAGGCTAAAAAAATAGGATAGCGCGAAACGCCCGATTGCAAAATTTCAAGTGCAATCTCGCGAATCGACTCCTTATAAATGGCGAGGTTTTGCTCGAGGTTGGACAGGATATCTTTTTGTGTAGAAAAATCAGTCATGATCGTTTTGAATTCAAACGCAATTGCCGCAATTTACTGTATTTCTGAAACGTGTAAACGGCCGTATTTCGGGCAATGATAAATCCGGAATACCCGTCGAGGAAGCCTGTGCGGAGCACAAAATCTCTAAAAAAAGCAAATGGCGGCCTGATGTAAAGATTGAAAAACGTTGCCCTTCTTCCTTTTTCGAGATAGGCCTTGGCAGCGAGTGTTGAAAAATAATCCAATTTTCTAATATGATCTTCCACAGTAGAAAAGGTATAATGCAAGAGATTTCCCGAGAGATGAATGGCCTTACCACCGTCTACTAATTCTGCTTTATCATGCGGATTTGTTCCTTTCCAGCGCGTAAGATGCCGGTTAAACAGCCGCATTTTCACATCGGGATACCAACTTCCGTGACGAATCCACTGACCGCAATAATTGCTAAGGCGGTTGAATTTATAGGCTGGAGCTGGATTCGAAAAATCGATTTCTTTGATTGCATCGCGGAGCTCATCCGAAAGTGCTTCGTCGGCATCGAGCGAAATCACGAAGTCGTTTTTCGCCTGATCTAGCGCATAATTTTTCTGTTGTATATGTCCCTCAAAGGGATGCTCAATAAAGCGAACTTTTGAAAATTCGGAACAGATTTGCTTCGTTTTATCTTTAGAAATTGAATCAACGACCACTATTTCACTAACCAATTCATGCAGCGAATTAATGCAGCGCCGAATATTCTGCTCTTCGTTGTAGGTTATAATAACAGCGCTTAATGGCAACATGGCTATGGAAAAATCAACAATAAAAAATGCCGACTAAGCATAGTTTAGTCGGCATTTTCGATGCATTAGAACGTTAACTTAATAGTTCAGTTATTTTTTCAATTCCCTTATTGAAATTTGTGATTTGATTAGCATCTAGTTTCCGAGAAGATAAATTGGTAGAACACTCACGCAACACCTCGATAAATGAACTGATATTGACATTGTTATTCTCCAATAAATTTCTAACAACTGCTTTTGTGTTAAGCTCCTTGCTTTCATCATAGAGATTGATGATTTTTCGGAGGAGAGTGACCTCAGCTTCCATGGAACCGGAGCTGCTATACGATGATGTAGGCCCTCCTGGAATACTTAATTTTCTATCCAAGGTATCCGATTCTCCATTGATATATCGAATGAAATCATTCAGCTCGATATCGAAGATTTTAGCCAAGTCTGCTAACCTATTCAAACTTAATTTCGTAACTCCACGTTCAATTTTAGAGTATGCGCCAACTGTTATATCCAAGGACTTGGCCACATTTTCCTGACTCATCCCTTTCGAAACTCGAATAAGACGCAATCTCTCTGCTTGCTTTTTCATTTTAAAAAAATTGGTTTCAATGAAATTCAAAGGTACAAACTTTAACTAAGCGATTCGGTATACCTACCAAACTTTTTTTACTATTTATGATTGTGCTTAAGTTTAATTATGTACTTAAATTACAATTGACAACTTTGAAACAAAAATTATTCTATGGATATTTCAGGGTTACTCATTTGAATCACAATTAATGATGGTCGTCACAAAAATGTAAAATTTTACACCTGCTCTGGCCTAAACCAGCTTTTACAAAAGAATGACATTCATTATCGGCCCTAGACCTGTATCTTTACAGCCTAAAGGCATGTTAAAAGAATTCAAACTACTTGCATTCACGCACCATGATGCAGAACTTGGTCTTCTGGGAAAATTGCATATTTCGCCCGATTCACTGCCTTTTTCTTTACCACTTCTCAGGCAATTATTAAACGTTGATGAATTACTCTACCTGAGCACATGCAACAGGGTTGAGTTAATTATGGTATGCGAAGCTGAAATAAATTCGGAATTTGTTTCCAAAGTAATTCAGCTTATAAACCCTAATCTGGAATTTGGCGAACGCCAATTGCTTGAACAAAACGCACGTTGCTTTATCGGAAATGCAGCCATTCAGCATTGTTTCCAGGTGGCAGCATCGCTCGATTCGCTTGTGGTTGGTGAGCGTGAAATTATTACGCAATTTCGCAAAGCATACGAAACTTGTCGTGAAATTGGAACTACAGGCGATTTTATCCGTCTGCTAGTTAAAGCCACCATTGAAACTGCCAAACGCATTTACACCGAAACAGGAGTATCGCGCAATCCGGTATCTGTTGTATCGCTTGCCTATAGAAAACTTCGGTCGCTCAATGTGCGTAAAGACGCTAGAATACTAGTTATCGGGGCAGGGCAAACCAACGTTAATCTCTGCAAATTTCTGAAGAAACATGGGTTCGAACGATTCACCGTTTTTAACCGCAGCGAAGCAAATGGTTTGAATTTGGCTGAAATGTTAAAGGCTGAATTTTACACGCTTGATGCATTGTCTACCTTCACCGGAGGATTTGATGTATTGGTTTGCTGCACCGCCGCGGCTGATCACATTATAGACACTGCCCTTTACACGAAGCTTCTGCAAGGCGAAACAAACAAGAAAGTTATAATTGATTTGGCCGTTCCGGCAGATGTCGATCCATCCGTTTACCAACAGTTTCAGGTGGCCTCAATTCTTGTTGAATCGCTTAGAGAAATTGCTGAAGAGAATCTAGAGTTGCGTCGCAATGAGCTCAATCAATGCAACGAAATCCTTTTGGAGCATGTAGAAGCATTTGGCCATACTTACCGCCACAGGCAGGTTGAACGCGCCATGCAGGACATCCCTAAAATGGTGCGCAAAATCCGCAGCGATGCCACCGAAACGGTTTTTGCACGCGAGCTTAATCAACTCGACGAACAGAGTAGAGCAATTCTCGAAGATGTAATCAATTACATGGAGAAAAAATACATCTCCGGTCCAATCAAACTCGCCAAGGAAATTCTCCTTGAGAAATCCTGATTTAGTGTGGCAAACGAGATCGTAATCGGATCGCGGGGAAGCGATTTGGCTCTTTGGCAGGCGCGTTTTACGCAAAATCAACTCGAACAACTCGGCTATTCGGTGCGCATCGAAATTATTAAGACGCAAGGAGACCAAATCCAACATCTTTCGTTCGATAAAATGGAAGGGAAAGGCTTTTTCACCAAAGAACTCGAAGAAGCGCTGCTCAATGGAATCATCGACTTAGCTGTACATTCACACAAAGATTTACCCACAACATCTCCGCCCGGGCTCGAAATTGCAGGCGTTTCATACCGCGAAGACTGCTCCGAAACCCTGCTCATTCGTCGCGATAAAGTAAGTCGAGGACACACTTTTGATCTTGCACCGAACGCACATGTCGGCACTTCTTCGCATCGTCGCAAGTCGCAATTGCTCTATAATCGCCCCGACTTAAACATCAGCGACTTACGCGGCAATGTGCCCACACGGATTCAGAAATTACGCGATGGACAGTACGATGCTATCATGCTTGCCACTGCGGGAATAAAGCGCCTTGAATTGGATTTAAGCGATTTGCATCAGATTCAGCTTCCTCCTCATAAATTTGTTCCGGCTCCCGCTCAAGGTGTGCTGGCGTATCAGATTCGCGAAAACGACGAGCGCATGCGTGGCTTGATAAAGCGCATTAATAATGTTGCTGTTCAGCACGCCATAGCGGCAGAGCGTATCATCTTGAACAAGCTCGACGGAGGGTGCCTTCTTCCGCTTGGAGCATACTGCGAACCGCGTAATAACGACTATCGGCTTTGGGTATCGTTGCAAACCGAGACTGGGATGCGTCGTATGTTTCTGCACGGGAAAAATCCTCAGCTGATGGCACAGAAGGCCCTAATTCAACTCACCGCTCCGCAGCTTGGAACCGTTTTCATCTCGCGCGAACCGGAGGAGGCGAAGGTGTTTATTCCACTCGTTCGCGCTGCAGGCTACACCATCGTTGCCCAAAATCCGGTGTGCTATCAAAACATTGAATTGATCGAGCTGCCTTCGTTCGACTGGATTTTCTTTTCGAGCATTCGTGCGGTAGATCATTTTCTTTCACAGCATGCAATTCCAGAATCGGCCCGAATTGGTGTGTTGGGTTCAGGCACCGCTGCCGCACTTCAGAAAAATGGGTACACGCCTCACTTTGCAGGGGGCGATGGAAACACGCGACAGACGGGCGCTGAATTTGCCAGCCTTGTTTCAGGTCAAACCGTATTTTTTCCGGTAGCTTCTGATGGATTGCGCAGCATTCAGTGTGAGGTCGAAAACCATGCGATGGTAATTGAACATCCTGTTTATAAGACTATTTCAAATCCCGGCTTCACAGCTCCAATTGCCGATATATTTGTTTTTACAAGTCCTTCCTGTGTGCAGGCTTTTGCTGCTTCGGGTCCACAATTTACCGGCAGGTGTGTAGCCATCGGACGAACCACAGCCGAAGCTTTGCATGGATGCGGAATTCAAAAAGTAATTCAACCTCCATTTACAACAGAGGAATCGCTTGCCGATACGGTTTGCGGGCTTTAATCTTCTAAAAAACCCATCGCCATCGCTGCCATCGCTGCAGTTCCGGTTACTATGGCGCGTTCATCGATGTCAAACGTCGATGTATGCAATCCGGATGTGAATTTCCCATTATCGCCGGCAGTTCCCAATCGGAAAAAGCAAGCCGGAATTTCCTGGGCAAACCATGCAAAATCTTCCGACGTCATGCGCATTTCGAGCGAATGCACATTGTCTTCACCGAATGCTTGTTCTGCAATGGAGCGTGCTTTTTCTGTAACTCGTTCATCATTTACCAAGACAGGATACCCTTTTTCGATGCGCGTCTCGATGGCAACTCCGAACATCTCGCCGCAATTCTTCGCAATGGTATGGATGTGATTATGCGCCGCTTCGCGCCAGCTTTCATCCATGGTACGAAACGTTCCATCCAGCTCTACTTTATCGGGAATTACATTCGTGGCGCCATTTGCAATTACTTTCCCTATCGATAACACAGTTGGAATACCCGGTGGGGCCAGCCGGCTGCAAATGGTTTGCAAGGCAGTAATAAAATGAGCCGCAGCCACAATCGGATCTTTTACCTGATGCGGCATTGCAGCGTGTCCTCCTTTCCCTTTCACCGTAAAATAAAGTTCATCGGCAGAAGCCATGTACATGCCCGATTTGAATCCAAGTTTACCCGCCGGAAGTGATGGAAAGACATGCAAGGCCAGTAAAGCATCGGGTTTCTGTTGTGCGAAAAGTCCGGCCTCGAGCATTAGCTTGGCTCCACCCGGAAGCTTTTCTTCGGCAGGTTGAAAAACAAACTGAACTTTCCCCTTGATGCGATGACGTAATTCCTGTACAATCAAGGCAGCGCCATAAATACAAGTGCTGTGCACATCGTGACCACAGGCATGCATCACACCCGCATTTTTCGAGCTGTAATCGCACTGGTTTTCTTCCTGAATGGGCAATGCATCCATATCGCCGCGCAAGGCAATGGTTTTTCCTTCAGCCGAACCCGAAACTTCAGCCAAAATTCCAGTTCCCGCAATTTTTGCGTTAAAGGCGATTCCTGCTTTTGCTAGTGCATCCTGAATGAATGCGCTGGTTTTAAATTCCTGATACGAAAGTTCGGGGTTGGCATGAAGATGTCTGCGAAATGCAATGAGTTTTTCAAAGTGCTTCTCCGCAAGAGCGTGTATTTCGCTGTATAAAACGGGATTCATTTTCCAAAAAGCATTTTAAGCGAGATTATAAAGATGATACCTCCGAAGACTTTCTTCATCCATTTCGGATCAATGGCAAGCGATGTTTTGGAACCAATCCATGCTCCGGCAATGAATGTTACAGCCATAACCAGACTATAATTGAAATTTAGATTGCCCGACTTGTAATAATTGTAGGCGGCAAGAAATCCGACTGGCATTAACAATAAGCCAATCGTTACGCCCTGTGCCTGATGCTGGCTGAGATGCAGGAAATAGGTAAGTGCCGGGATGATTAAAATTCCGCCTCCGATTCCAACCATTCCAGATGCAAAACCGGCAATAAGGCCTACCAGTAATAGGGTAATGAGCGTTGTAGTGTCCATAGAAGGAAGTTTCATATTAAAAATCGTTGCAGAGCGAAAGGTAAAAAAGTGAAGGCAAGCGTCGCCCGTCGTTAATGCCCCAGCTTAAGTCGGCACGAACAAAATACCCGAGCAATTTTCCGCGCAAACCAAATCCGTAGCCAAAAACGATTGGTTCCTCCTGATTTTTCAAGACAACAGTGATTGGGCCGGAAGTGATTGTGCGCTGGTTAAATGTATTTTCGTCCGAATAGGGCGATGGACCTGTGAAAGCGGTTCCGGCATCGGCAAATGCCATAGCCTGCAGTGAATTAAAAAATTCTGAACGCAGGGTGAACCGCGAAAAATAGCGAACGAAATTCCATCTGAATTCGGCATTGATAACTCCGAAACTATTTCCGTTGCGCACATTCTGGTAAAAGCCACGCATGTTGGTGGCCAGGGTTTGAAACATGTAACCGGCATCTGGGCCAGGCAGGGCCGCATCATCGAAACGCGGAACGAACCAACTGTCGACAGCTCCAAGGTAATAGAGCAACTTACCGGGCCCCATCGAAGTTCCCGCAGCGGCGCGCAGGGCGATAATCATTTCTCGGTCGATTCTTTCGTAGCGCCTCACATCTCCTCCCAATACAAAGGTCGATTGATTTTTATCGCGTATGTTTCTGAAATATTCAGCCGTTAGTTTTATACGGCTGCCCATCACCATGTTTTGTCCGGCGGGGAAACTGTTGTCGAACACAAATTCAAGCTTAGGTTGCGCCCAGTATCGGTATTGGTTTTCGAGGTTGAGATTGGCCAGATCGACAGAGAGGTAAACATTTCGATCGTAACGTACGCCCAGGCTTCCGGTAATTCGAGCCACTTCGCTGAACGGGTAACTCAATTTTCCCAACAGCGTGTGCGTAAGATTGCGTGTAGCATCGAGCGAAGCAGTTTGGATGCCCTGGCGGTGAAACACTATTGTTTTGTCGAGCCGCTTCTTCATGTCCTGAAAGGCAAACAGGTATTCGTTTCCGGTGAGATTCCCTGCGAGACGAATACCACCTGTAATGCGATAATCTTCGAATAAATCCGAAATGCCTAAGCGGAACATCCCGTTGAGTGATGGATTGAAATAGCCAAACGTACTATACGGCTGATAAACCTGGTTTAGGAAACTTCGGTCGATGCGTGTTACGAGGTAATCGGTATACCACGATGTTTCATACATTCTTTGCTTGCTGACGCGAAAAGTGTCTCTTGCTCCTTCCTTTTCCTGCTGACGGCTTTGCTGACTTTTGTTTCCGAAGACTAAGATTTTCTTCAGTTTCGAGCGGGGCTCGGGCTCGGTGTTGCGGTTATTGTTTATTTTTTTTCGTGCTTTTTCTAATTTGCCCGCATCTGGAAGTTTTTGTCCGAATGCCCAAAGACTATCGGCAGGTGTAAAGTACACGTTTTGCCGGCCTTTGTAATAGATGATTTCTGCCGAAGCTCCATTGGCCGAGCGGCT
>CANMGM010000072.1 GCA_947497195.1 Bacteroidota bacterium | reverse complement strand
TTTGCGTGCTTTGGATTCGTCGCCTGCTTGTTCGCTAATCCAGATTTGGTCTACAAGGTACGATGCATTGCCGGGGTTTTTGCGCAATTGGCGCGAAGCCAGCTTGTCGGCCTGCTTAAAATCCTTGAGTTGCAAATAGCATTGCAGCAACTGAGAATAGTAGAAGTTAACCGGCTTGGCTTCGTAGAGTTTTTCATACAAATCGGCGGACTTGAGCCATTCACCGTTACCATAGAATTGCGATGCGAGTTGCTCTTCTGTGCTTTGCTCCTGTTCGCCGGGGCCGTTTCCGGGTTGGGCATTCAGCCAGCCAAAAGCGGCAAACCACAAAAATAAAAGCAAAACAAACTTCACGTTGTTCATGATGCCACGAAGATACGGATGAAACACAATCTTTTCTAAACGATTTTACGGCGAAAACAGTATGCTGAATCAGCAACAATTTCAGCGATAGAAAATTCTACAATAATTTTAGTTTGGTAATTTGAGAATATTGCCTACTTTTGCGTCCCTTTTACCGTAAAAGGGTTAAAAACATTCAACACTATGTACGCAATTGTAGATATCGCAGGTCAGCAGTTCAAAGTGGAGAAAGATCAGACTGTTTTCGTTCACCGTCTTGATAACAAAGAAGGTGATAAAGTTAACTTCGAGAATGTACTTCTCGTTGATAACAACGGATCAGTTAAAATCGGAGCTCCCACCGTAAGCGGTGCATCGGTGAGTGCCAAGGTACTCAGCCATCTGAAGGGTGACAAAGTCATCGTATTCAAGAAAAAACGCCGGAAAGGTTACCAGAAGTCAAATGGTCACCGCCAGCAGTTCACAAAAATTGTCATCGAAGGTATTAACGCTTAAACGAACACGAAATGGCACACAAAAAAGGGGCAGGTAGTTCCAAGAACGGCCGCGAATCCCACAGCAAACGATTAGGAGTTAAAATTTTTGGTGGTCAGGTTGCCATTGCAGGGAACATTATTGTTCGTCAGCGTGGTACACGCCACCATGCCGGCGAAAATGTTGGCATTGGTAAAGACCATACACTCTTCGCACTTACAGACGGTATTGTTCGGTTCAAGCGCCGCACAGATAACCGTTCGTTTGTATCGGTAGAGCAGGCATAAGCATTTAGGCCATGGATTTCAATAATCCATGGAAAAAACGTAGCGACAACCTCTTAAGCTGAGATAATAAATCTCTTCTTAAGAGGTTTTCGAGTTTGGAGATGTTGAATAAACTCCGATCACAAAGTAAAAATCCTTTTACCTCTATTAGAGCAAGAGAATTAAGCCATTAACCACAAGGACGTATTGAAAACACGGTTCTTAACGTTTAAGCTGTATGAAATGCTATATGCATTTCATTTCTAATGTAGTATAGGAATTTTAAAATGGAATTGTGCCTAGCGCAATTAGGCTTTTACCTTAATCTTTTGCCCTACCTGAATTTTGGTGTTCGACTTAAATCCGTTGAGTTTTCGGATTTCCTCCAACGTCATTCCGTGGCTTACCGCAATTTTCCAAAGTGTATCGCCGCGACGAACCTTGTAGATTTTATAATTCTTGGTTGCCGCAGGTTTGCTTCCTGCTTTCTCAGTTTCGGATTTAGCTTCTTCTACTTTTTCGGATTCGCTCTGTTCCTGTGTTGCCTGTTCAGTATTTTCTGGCTTTTTCTCTTCGGGCGTAGGCTGATTTTGCGAGCTAACTTCCTGCACTTTTTCCTTATATGGCGCGCTAACTTTTAGGCGCTGCCCGCGTTTTAGCTTGTTCGATTTTAAGCGATTCCACTTTTTAAGTTCCGCTACAGTAACGCTATATTTTCGTGCAATGGCCGATATACTTTCGCCCGAGCGAACAACATGCGTCTTAGACGCAACCGGCAAGGCCCGCGTGATGTTCATTAGGCTATCGCGCACTGTTTCCTTGGTGCGGTATGTGTAAATCGTTTGCTCATTGTTGATGAAGGTCGGCACCTTCGACTTTGGCAAGGTGAGCACATGGTGATGATCAGACTCAGGAATTACGCCCAGCAAATAGGTAGGATTTAGAAACTCTAGGTCCTCAACGGGCATATCCAATACCTGTGAAAGTTGAGAAAACGTTAATCGTTTATGGATATGCAGCGTGTCGATTTCGTTGAAAATGGCCCGCGGCATGATTGGATTCAAGTTGTGCTCGCGTGCGTAATTCATCACATAATTCGCCGCAATAAATGCCGGCACGTAGCCGCCCGTTTCTTTCGGAAGATAGGGACGCAGTTCCCAGTAATTGGTTTTCCCACCCGAGCGACGAATGGCTTTATTCACATTTCCCGGACCGCTATTGTATGCAGCCAATACCAACGACCAGTCTTTGTAAATGGAATACAAATACTTCATGTATAAACATGCCGCTTCAGTCGACTTAATCGGATCGCATCGTTCATCGACATAACTATTCACATTGAGCTTGAAGAGCTTTCCGGTTCCGTACATGAACTGCCACAAACCTTGTGCACCAACACGCGAACGTGCTGCGGGATTCAAGGCCGACTCAACGATAGCGAGGTATTTCAACTCCAGTGGCATTTTGTGCCTTGCCAAAGCTTCTTCGAAAAGCGGAAAATACAATTCCGAAAGACCAATCATGCGCGAAACCAAATTGCGTTTGCGTATCGCATACATGTTGATGTAGGCTTGAACCTCGTTGTTATAAATCAACTTAAAGGGCGATTGGGCATCAAGTTTGGCAATGCGCTCGGCAATTACCGAATTATCGTAAACGGGCACCGAATCGGGCGAAAATCCAAGCGACCACGTTTTTCCGAATTCAGATCCTACCCGTGTACTTTCGAAAAGTTTCAAATAGGCAAGTGAATCAAGCGCAGCAGCAATGGGGTCATCGCTTTGCAAACGAATAGACGTATCGCGCGAGGAAGTAAGCGGTTTTCGCTGACCTTGAAGCGTATTAAGCCCAAGACACAACAAAACTCCGCATAGAAATAAAAACCTCATGGCCTGCAAAACGTTAAAAATGAACAATTCGTATGCGTTCCAAAGCAGGAATAAAACGAAATTGTTTCAGCCGTAAACCTAACAGAAAATCCGCTTAAAAATCCGCAATCTGTCTTGAAATTCAACACAGATTTGTTCACAATTTACTGTGAAATTTTGGCCTGCAATCTGGCCGCAAAGGCAAGTAGCGAGGCATCCATACCGGTATCGGCAACCAACTGAACGCCAAAAGGCAAACCGTTACTGTGCGTGCCACCGGGAATAGAAATCGCCGGAACACCGCAAATATTCGCCTGCACGGTGTAAATATCTTCGAGGTACATCTGAATTGGATCGTTTGATTTGCCACCAAGCGGAAATGCCGTGCCGGGCGTGCTGGGTAGAATTAAAAACGAATAATTCTTAAACACATCGCGCGTGTAATCGCGGATAAGCCTCCGTACCTTTTGGGCTTTCGTATAATACGCGTCGTAATAACCCGAGCTAAGCACAAAGGTTCCGAGCATGATGCGGCGCTTTACCTCTTTGCCAAATCCTTCGCTACGCGATAACTTATAAGTCGATTCGAGATCGGTAGCCGATTTACTGCGGTACCCGAAATGAATTCCGTCGTAGCGCGACAGATTCGACGAAGCCTCGGCTGTGGTGAGCACATAATAGGTCGGAATTACATAATCGAGATATGGAAAATCCAACGCATCCACAGTGTGTCCATCGGCACGGAGGCGCTCAATCAGCTCGAGCATATAGGTTTTTATTTCCGGATCTAGTCCTTCGCTTTCGAGGTATTGCTTGAAATAAGCCAGCTTTGCCGGACCACTATGATTTAACTTCGACGTGTATTTCTCGGGAGTTTGCTGTATTAGTGTAGCGTCATATTCATCAGGACCGGCGATTACTTCCAAAATCGCGGCACAATCTTCAACCGAATTCGCCATAGGGCCAATCTGATCGAACGATGAAGCATAAGCAATACAGCCCCAACGCGAAACGGTTCCATACGTGGGCTTCATGCCTGTGATGCCGCAAAGCGATGCCGGCTGACGTATTGATCCGCCTGTATCTGTTCCGAGTGTTGCGAGGCATAAGCCTGCAGCTACAGCTACTGCTGAGCCGCCCGACGAACCACCGGGAGCAAGATTGTTATCGATTGGATGCAACACATTACCGTAAGCCGAATTCTCGTTCGAACTACCCATGGCAAACTCGTCGCAATTCAATCTGCCAATGATTACGGCATCGGCATCGATAAGACGCTGAACAGCCGTTGCCGTGTAAAGCGATTCAAAGCCTTCTAGAATCCTGCTTGAAGCCGAAACCTTGTGCCCACGGTAACACAAAACATCTTTGATGCCGATTACCATTCCGGCAAGCGAGCCGGCACTTCCATTTGCAATCTTTTGGTCAACTCGATGGGCTTCTTCCAATGCTTCTTCTTCGAAAACCTCGAGAAATGCATTTAGAGAAGCATATTTGCGAATTTGTTCGAGGTAATGTTGTGTAAGTTGAACAGTGGTAGTTTTTCCCGCGAATATAGCTTCACGGGTTTCAGCAAGCGTTTTGAACATGCGTACTCCCTAGATTATTTTGGATTTTCCGGTGAATTTTCTTCTTTATTGCCATCCTTGGCATTTTTAAACTCGCGCATGCCTTCGCCAATGCCCTTCATGAGTTGTGGAATTTTCTTGCCGCCAACAAACAGCAGCAAGGCAGCAACAATTAGTACTACCTGCCAGGGACCAACAACACCAAGAATGATAAGCGTTTTCATATTGAATTATTTTGAGTCAAATGTACTTAATTTGATTGTGCTTTTTTGCGTTCAACACGCGCGGCAATCCAAATTCCTACTTCGTAAAGTAAAAAAAGTGGGATAGAAACAATGATTTGGCTCGTTACATCGGGCGGGGTTATGATTGCAGCAACGATAAGTATTACTATGTAGGAAATTTTTCGTGCATTCTTTAAAAATGCCGGAGTTACCAATCCAATTTTCGCCAAAAAATAAATGAATATCGGAAGCTCAAATACGATTCCGGCTCCAAACGTGGTTGTAACCACCGTCGAAATAAAACTACTCACGGCAATCTGATTGGCAACCAGACCTGAAATTTGGTAGTTACCAAAGAAGTAAACGCTCAGCGGAGTTATAACGAAATATCCGAACGCGATGCCCAGTGCAAAAAGAAAAGAGCCCCAGAACACCATTCCATTGGCATGCTTTCGCTCGCCGGGATATAAAGCGGGTTTTACGAAGCGCCAGATTTCCCAAAGCAAATAAGGAAACGCGAGTATCAGTCCGGTGGCGAAGGCAACCATAAGGTGCGTGGTAAATTGCCCCGACATCTGGGTGCTGATGAGTTCAAAATTGAGGTTGCTCAGACAAATGCTATCGTCGGAAAAAAGTTTCTGTGAGAGCCAGCAAAAAAAACGGTAGGTCGGAAATGTAGCGTTTTTGGGAGCCAGTAAAATTCCATCGAAAACAATATCAGAAAAAATGAATGCCAGGGCTCCAAACAATACCACGGATGCAAACGACCGAATCAGATGCCAACGAAGCGCCTCGAGGTGTTCGAGAAACGACATTTCAGCGCTTTTCAGTTCTTCTTCGGGTTGGTCTAAGGGCATCGGGCAAAGATAGCGAAGCACATTCGATTACTCAAACACTGCTTTCAGTATCTCCGGGCTTTTCAATTCACCGAGCGAAGAAATATGATGGCGGTAAAAGGCAAGCAGCAGACCAAGCAGTTCGTTCCGTTTATTGCGGTTTGAATGCATTGGCTTAACACGTTGATTTTCTGAAGCGATTTCGATTAAACTTTGCGTTGCTTCATGGTTCCAGCGCGAAACAGAAGGTTCGGTAGAAAATATGCCATCCACAGGATCAAAAAAACACCGTGATTCGTTGGTGGGTATCTCCATTCCAAAGCCAAGAAAATGGGCATAATCAATCAGAAAGCGCAGGTGAAAATCGGGGATGCCGGATGGTGCCGAATCCAACATGTTCAGCATCGCAAGAATGTAATCGAATAAAACCTCATCGGCTTCACGTTGGCGTAACGTTTTAAAAAGCACTTCGTTGATGAAGCTAAGTTGTGCCAGTGAGCCGGGCGTAAAGGGAATATTGCGGTAATTCGATAATCCTTTAAGTTCGCCGGCAAAAACTAGATCGGCATTTTCCTTTAGGCGAAACTGCACATGTACAACTTGCATCGGCTGCAGCAAGGCTGATTTAGATGATTTCCGACTATACACGCCTTTAAATAAAAACGAAATCAATCCGTATTGCCGGGTAAAAAGGCGCGCAATTACCGACTGTTCGCCATGTCTGATGGTATGAATTACAAGTGCATCGCTGCCAGCCTGCATCAGTTTATAAAAAGCAATTTGGCAACTTTGGTTTGCGAACCATCGTCGTTCGAAGCGAATATCAGATAAACTCCCGTAGCCGCACGTTCGCCGCTGTAAAGCCTGCCGTTCCAGGTTATTGTTCCGCCATTTGCACGGTCCGAAAAAACAACATTCCCTTCCACATCGGTGATGCGCACATCGGCATTGGCAACGAGACCCGAAATAGTAACCGGGCCATTGTATTCGGGCCGAACCGGATTCGGGAAAGCATACACTTTGCCGAAGGTTTTTCCACCAAGTGTCGCATCCGTTCTAAACGAACAAATCCCCTGATCGGTACCGATGTATAACTCACCGGTTTCCTGATCCATGCACATGGTATTGATTGAATTGCTCAGCAATGGACTGTTGTCGAAGGTATATTGCTGCAATTGTTCAGTACCATCGGGCGATACCAGAAACAACCCTGCTTTTCGTGTACCGAACCACTTGCGGTTTGCGCCATCTACGACAATTGCAGTGACTTCTTCTGAGTTTAAGAGATATTGATTAAATCCTCCCTGAGAAATGGTAATTTTTTGGGCGTCCCAATTTTCAGAACCATCTTGCAAAATAGCATCGGGCGAATAAAAAACGCAAACGCCTTTGTCGGTTCCAACCCAAACCTGCCCATCGAGATCCTGGGCTATGGAATACACCCGAACCGAATTTAATGCCCCGCGACCAACCTGATCGTTTAGCAGTTTATACGAAACGAGATTGTCCTCCTCATCGGTAGAAAAGATAACCAGACCTTTTTCGGCGAGCATGAACCACTTGTTGCCGGAGCTGTCGACCATTAAGTCGCCGGTCGATTGGTCATCTATACTCGGTCCAAATGCGTACGATCGCCAGGTTCCATCGGGTTTACGCATGCCAATTGGATGAACGGCTGAGGTGGAAAGCGTCCATAACTTTCCGTCTTTGTCAAATGCCAAACTCGATGCGCGTATTTCGGCGGTTAAAGGACTAATGGCATCCATGCCACTATTGGCGGTATCGTAGCGTTGAATAATGGCTCCATCCTGAAGCTCAATCATTCCATAACCCCAGGTAGTTGCAAAGACGTGCTTAGAATCATACGGGTCAATTGCAACCGATGTGAAATCGCGAATATAATCTGTTCCAAGCGGATACCGGAAACTCCTCCAGAAGGCTCCGTCGCGGTTCAAAAGCCCGTCGGTAATGTAGATTGGATTGTATCCAAAATCGTAGGCTCCTGTTGCCACCCAAAGCTGGCCTCCGCTATGCGCCATCCGAAAGGTGTTTTTTGAATATGGTCCTTCGGGAGTAAACCAAGGCTTACGCGTTTCACTAATAAATGCAGCCAGTCCCTGACCTTGGTCTGCAATCCAGAATTTAGTGGGGTCTTCGCTATCGGCAATGGCGTCGACCGGGTAGGCCTGAACATAGAAATCGTACAGACTAAATGAGCGAAATGCCGTGTCGGCAGCTGTTTTATAGAACAATTCTGTGTTTTTAACCACAAATAAAACTCCGTTGTTCGTCCTTAAGTTGAAAAAATTGCCGTTGGCTTGAACAATGTCGGTTTCTCCATTGCGGTAACTGAAAATCGTGTCTCTATTCGACTCGAATGGAACTATTTTATTGAAATACCATGTAGTATCGAAATAGGAAATGCTTTTAATGATTCGGCCCGATCCAAAACCCTGAAAAGCCTGCCATGCGCCAAAATAAACAAGCGCCGGATTGTTTATATCGGCAAAATAGCTTCCGAGTCTGGTTCCTACGGCAATGGTATCGGCTGCAAATTCAACATCATACACTTCGGCCTGCGTCTGAGTGGGATAAATAGTTGCCTTAATTTCTCTACGCTGCATGTCAATTACAACTAAGCCAAAGCTGGTACACAAATAGGCATCATCTCCCCTGAACTTAATTGAATAGATTTGCTTTGGCCCGGCAACCAATGGCGTTCTTTTGATATCTGCCATGTTTACAATTTCATTCTTTCGTATGAAGTCGATATTGCCGTTTCGGTATCCAATAACAATCGTTTCCGTGCCTGCATGGTACCCAATAGCGGAGAGACTTAAATCGCTGAGGCCTTTCGCTTTGGTTAAGGCTTCGAATGAATTGTCGTCCTTCTGCAAAACAATGAGGCCCCGATCTGTTGCTACATAAACCTTCTCCGGAGTTTGTGTAACAGAAATACCCAAGTTCATAGGGAGGTGGTCTCTCCATCCGCCAACAGGGATATTCAATTCCTGGGCATTATTTGATTTTGGGGAAAGTATAAATACCCCCAACAATAGAATGTAAATAAGTTGTTTACACAACATGCGGTGTCGAATTGTGGTTGTAAATATAGTAAGGGAGAGAATTGAATAAACCATCAGCAAAATATTGCCGATTGTTTTAGGTAAACTCAGTGTATCGGTTCTATATTTTCTTAATGCAAAATTCGTGTTAATTTACATAAAAAGCGCAATGCCTTGCGCGAATTGATTAATTTTGAAGCATGAATATGAACGAAGAAAATTTGCAATCACCGGAATCCACGCCGAATGATCCTGTGGAAAATACAGCCGATACTGATTCAATCAGCAATTCAGCGTTAAACCACAATCCTGTTGTAGCGGAGGGGGAACCGGAGCCACAGCCCGAATTCAATCCGCCCGCAGATGAGCCAATTCAGCCGGTTGAAGCAGGCGTTTCTGATGAATCGAAAGAAGAAGATGCTACTTTTGAAGCAGCGACGACGGATTCTGGAGAGTTTGCCGACAAAGCGATACCAACTCCACTTGCTGAAACGCCTGAAACCCTTGTTCCGGAATCGGATTTGGTTGCAATTGTTCCAGCTGAATTAGCGAAGGTTGAGGAGGTTGTTTCGAACGAAGCCGAACAAAACGAGATCAATCCGGTTGCTGAAACGCCAGAAACCCTTGTTCCGGAATCGGATTTGGTTGCAATTGTTCCAACTGAATTAGCGAAGGTAGAGGAGGTTGTTTCGAACGAAGCCGAACAAAACGAGATCAATCCGGTTGCTGAAACGCCTGAAACCCTTGTTCCGGAATCGGATTTGGTTGCAATTGTTCCAGCTGAATTAGCGAAGGTTGAGGAGGTTCTTTCGAACGAAGCCGAACAAAACGAAATCAATCCGGATGAGGAAACGCAGTCTACTGCAGCCGATCCCGAATCGGGTTCGGAAGCGCTCGAACAAATGGTTGCTTACAAT